>JAFVZR010000135.1 GCA_017508065.1 Candidatus Methanomethylophilaceae archaeon | reverse complement strand
GTGGCATTTGTTTCATCACCCTCTCCCCACTACCTCTTCCTTACCCACGCACTCAGCCGCATTGGTCTTACCTGTGCACTCATAGACAACTCGCTTCCGACCGATGAGATCGAGAAGCTCATCGATACCGCGGACCCGTGTGCCGTTATCGCATCCACCAAGATCCTCGCCGCATTCAGCGATGATTTCAAGAAGGACAGGATGCTCTTCGAATTGGACAGGGACGGAAAGCTCGCAGAACTCGTTACGGGCTCTCCAGAGAAGGTAGTGACACATACCACAGATCCCGACACTGACGTCATGCTCATCCTGTTCTCATCCGGTACCACCGGTAAGATGAAGGGTGCGAAGCTCAGCTACCACTCCATCATCCGTGGATTGGAGGTCGACTGTAAGATCTGCGATCTGGCGAACAGACCTATCGGTACAACATCCTTCTTCTACGTACTCCCGATCAACCATATCGCAGGATACATGTCGGTCACCGGAGCATTCTTCTGCGGTACCGAACTCAAGTTCCTGGAGGAGATCACTCCCCTCCGTTATCTCGAAGGACTGAAGAAGTACGAACCCACACACTTCCTCACCGTTCCCGCAGTCTACGATGTCATGGAACAGAAGGCGTTCGAGGCCATCCGTCAAAAAGGGAAGATCGTCAATTGGGCGATCAGATCCCTGTTAAACTTCTCCGGATTCATGAGGGAGAGGACCGGAAGGGCCATCGGAAAGAGGATATTCAAGAAGATATACTCCCAATTCCTCGGAAACAACATCGAATGCGTAGTGACCGGAGCATCCCCTTGTAAGGACTCCACCGCGAAGTTCTTCGCGAACATGGGGCTCCAATGGGCCAACTACTACGCATCCACCGAGACCTGTGTCCCCGTCTGTGCGATCTGGACATCGGACAAGGACAAGTGCGGTTATTCCGGATACACTAATGCCATCGACTTCGTCCAGATCAGGATCGGGGACACCGACGCCGAAGGCATCGGAGAGATCCAGGTCAAATCGGACATAGTCATGAACGGGTACTTCAGGGATCCCGAAGCGACAACCGCGTCATTCGACGGGGAATGGTTCCGCACAGGGGACAGAGGATACATCGATAACGAGAACAAGCTCCATATCGTGGGAAGGATCAAGGAGAGCATCGTCCTCCGCACGGGAAAGAAGGTCGCCGCACACGATGTCGATGAATACTACCAGAATGCGACAGACAGGGCGTACAACCTTGCATGTTGCGGAATCCCTACCGAGGACGGTTGTGAGGAGATCCATATCTTCATAGAGAAAGGTGATTTCTCCGAACAGAGACAGGCGGAGATCAAGAAGGAGATCATGAGCCTGTCCGCCACAGCGGCATCCATGTACCATATCGCCGAAGTACATTTCATCGAGACCATCCCCCTCACATCAGTGAGGAAGATCAAACGTTTCGAACTGAGGAAGATGATCACAGATGTACCCAAGACATCTGTCAGGATCGAATGCAACGACACCGAGGAGAAGTCCGAGGACAGTCTGTGCTCCATGATCAGGAAGTACAAGCCCGATGCCGAGATCGCATCAAGTAGCAGACTTGTGGAGGACATCGGTCTCGATTCCATCTCACTCTTCAACATCAAGTGCGATATCGAATCCAGGTACAACATGGACTTCGGAGGGGCATTCGGAGAGGCCAAGACCGTGGGGGACCTATGGAAGATGATGAACGGTGAACTTCCCGACATCCTTGCCGATGAGGAGGCCCTCGATCTCAGTGCATACCCATCCCCCAGGAACGCCGCCACCGGAAAGGAACTGAGGAAATGGGCCAGAAGACTGTCCCGCCCATACAGGTTCGAGGTTTCCGGATTGGAGAACATCCCTCAGGACGGAAGCAACTACATCGTCTGTGCCAACCACGCATCATATCTCGATCCGTTGTGGGTCATCGATGCGGCCGACGGCAGGATCGACTACTCACGCGTGGCAGGAATGGCAGCGAAGGAGAGGATGGACAACAGGATCGAGCACAAGATGTTCGACGTGTTCGGATCCATCCCAGTGGACAGGTTCGGTAACCCATTGCCCGCAACACAGAGAGCGAAGGAATGCCTCACCAACGAGAAGTACATCATGTTCATCTTCCCAGAGGGTGCACGTTCCAGGGACGGTTCCATGTTGCCTTTCAAAGCTGGAGCCGCCGAACTGTCGATACAGACCGGTACGAAGATCGTTCCTGTCAGATTGGAGGGCTCATTCGAGATCTTCCCCAGGCACAAGAAGTACCCCAAGTTGTTCAGCATACCTAGGAAGAAGATACGTGTCGTATTCGGAGAACCGATGGATCCTGCGGATTACGACGACCCCAACGTGATGACCCAAAGGATGAAGGAGATCATCTCCGGACTCCTTTGAACCTTTTGAAGGATGGGGGCGACCCCATCCTACATTTTTCTATTTTTGTTGCTCACTACCTATGGGACTCATTTCCTCTGATAGGACCTGATCATCTCCAACGCCTCCGCCGTTTGGTAGATGCCGTTGTAGGTCTTACCGATGGGACAGACAGCGATGCACATCCCGCACGGGGATACTCCCTTATGATTCAACTCTGCGGAACGTTCGATGCACTTCGATTTGTCGGTTATGTTGTCGGGATACGACCCCCTGGTCAACGCACCCTCGGGACATGTGCGTACACACAGACCGCAATGGATACAGACCTCCGAACACAGAGGATAGTCATACGGCAGCTCCGCATCCGTGAGGATCGATGTGTACCTGATGCCAGGTCCATATTCGGCACTTAACAGCATGTTGTTCTCACCGAACGTTCCGAGACCTGCGAGGTAGGCTGCGTGTCTGTGGGAGAAGAATGCGGAAGGCGACTCCCTCAAGCCATCGAGACCGTGGTAACCGTCACGTGGTATGGGCATCGCATCGTAACCAAGGGCCATGAGTTCCATGGTAACCCTCTGGCTGGACTGGTCCAACATCGTATTGATGACCTTGTACGCCTCCGAATATGCTATGGATGGTGCCGTACCGAGTGTAGCTGGAGATATGGGGATCCCGATGACGATCACCGAACGGGCATTCTTCATGATCGATCTTGGCCTGGATACGGGTGCGACCCTACTGGAAACGAGTGGATCCGTATCCCAACCGGAAACGGGAGCGAACCCTACGACCTCGATACCCATGCCTCTAAGGATCTCCTTCAACTTCTTTCCAATTGACTTCATTCTCAGCTCACTGTAGGATAATCGATAGTTCACTAGATTAACCTTAGCCATCAAAGATCGGATGGAATCGATGTACTGGTACATCATCCCATGATGGGGGTCAATCCGAAGTTGTATATGGTACCCAACAGGACGGCGACGACTATCGACGTTAGAATTATGACGGCAGTGTCCTTGACACCGAGTTCCCTTCCCAACACAGCCACCGTGGCCAAACAAGGAAGATAGGTGGCCATGACGATACCGAACACGACGAACTGATGGGGAGTCATGAACTCAGTGATCGGGACCGATCCAGCAAGGATGAGCAACATACCATATGCCATCTCCTTCCTCAAGACACCGATGATGAATCCGATGATGGTCACCGCGGGAAGACCCAACAACGTGACCGTCAACCAGGACATCGGTTCCACGATGGGATCCAACAGATCGTACGCCAACAGGATCTCCACGATGATGCTTCCGATGATGAGGACCGGTACCGCGATGGAAAAGAAGTCCTTGGTCCTGCTCCACATCTTGAACAGTACGTTCCTGATGGACGGGACGGTTAGTTCCGGAAGTTCCATGGCGAGGTTGCTCGGTTCCATCGGCAACGCCCTGTTGAGGATCAGGCCGATGATGCATCTCATGATAATGAGGGTACACGCGATCAATGCAGAATACTGCAGTCCTGCATATGTACCGGTAGTACCGATGATGATGGCCAACTGTGCAGAGCATGGAACGCACATGACGATCAGGGAACAAAGGATCCTCCTCTCGCGTTTGGAGGACAACGAACGGGTAGCCATGACCGCTGGTACGTTGCATCCGAGACCGACCATCATGGGAATGAATCCCCCTCCGTGTAGGCCGAAACGGTGAAGCACGCGGTCGAGCAGGACCACTACTCTGGGAAGGTATCCGGAATCCTCCAGGACACCTAACATGATGTAGAACACCATTATGTACGGGATCACTAGACACAATATGGCACGGATCGAACCGTCGATTCCGGTGAAGACGGCTATCCACAGATCGCCGCCGATCCACTCACCGATACCGATGATGGATGTGCCGAGTACCGTATCGTAGATCCAGTTGACGGCCATATCGAGGTACTCCCCCGCATAGACCAGGATTGCAAGAAGTGATAATAGGACACCGAACAGTATCGGGAACCCTGTCAAAGGCTCTATCGTGAGGTCCGAGATCTTCTCGGAACGTGTCCTTTCGGCAGCATGCCTGTCCACGTTAGCGCTCATGACCCTGTATGCCTGAACATAACGATCCGATGTGATACGGACTGCTATATGCTCGTCATGGGAGTGGTTGAACTCGTTGGTCATCTCCATGACCGCATCATGCACCACATCCCCTTCCGAATCGAGGATCTCCTTCACTCCTTCCAGGGACTTTATCGCCCTTCCGCGTTTGGAGAGCGGACCATCCTCCATGAACTCAACGAGCTCGTCGATGTAACATTGGATGTGATAGTCGTACTCCACCTTCGGATCGGACGATCTCGCACCGCCTGATGTGAGGATGTCCAACAGTCCCTCTATACCCTTTCCGGTCTTGGCGGATACGGGCACAACGGGAACACCCATGGCCTTGGACAATCCGCCCACATCGATCGTGACACGTCTCGATGCCACATCGATACGGTTCAAAGCGAAAACCACGGGGAGGCCGAGTTCCATGACCTCATAACATAGGATGATGCTTCCGGCAAGGTCCAACGCATCACCGACAACCACAATCGCATCGTTCTCCTGATCGGTCAACATCTCGATGACGACCCTCTCGTCATCGGAATTGGATGACAGGCTGTAGGTTCCAGGCAGATCGTGGAAATGCAATTCCTTCCCGTTACGGAGAAGTGTGGCCTCCTCGAACTCGACCGTCGTACCCGGATAGTTGGACGATATGACCCCGACACCGGTGAGTCGGGTGAACAGAGTGGACTTCCCTACATTGGGCTGTCCTATCAAGGCGATCTGCTGTACATCCTTACTGACCATTCGAATCGTCCTCTAGACATACAGTGGATGCGAGATCCGTATCCAAAGCGAATATGCTGTCCCCGATCCTCACGACGCGTGGACCATTGATCTGCTTGGACTCCAACACGACCTCCCTTCCCGGGATGAATCCCATTGATAGGAGCTTCTTCACCTTACTGAGATCGTTGGATTTGAGATGGGAGATGATACCAACATCCCCGGAGGAGAGGTCGGAAAGGGTGTATTCGCATTTGTGACTGTTACACGGATTGTTACAGGTACCGCAATCGCAATCGACCCTGGTACCAATTATACGACACATCCTGTTGGCGGAATCGTCGGAGATGGCGTGTTCCATCAGACAGGCCTCGTCATGTGCCGCCTGATGGTCGATATCCAGGACATCCGTGAGGAACCTCTCCACTATGTGGTGCTTCCTACGGAGGTTCTGGGCACACTCCATGCCCTTGGGGGTGAGACTGACACCTCTGTACTTCTCGTAATTGACCAATCCCGCGTCGGAGAGTGTATGGAGCATCTCCGTAACGCTAGCGGGAGCGACCTTCATGAAGGATGCCAGCTTGGAAGTCCTGACTACCCCCTCACCCTCTGCCAAACGAAGGATGTTGATGAGATAGTCCTCTCTGCCCCCATTGCTCATGACATGTACACCGATTCACAGATATTTAAGGAATGCCGAAATCCAGAGCCAGACTACGTGGGTCATGCCTCTTCGTTGAGCGCGGCCTCGAGTTTCTGGGCGACCTCTTCCAATTTCTTGGCCTTTTCGGAGGCCTGCTGTGCCCTCTTCGAGGCCTTCTCCACCGCGTCACGCTCCTTGGTGGCCTCGTGTTCGCCGACACTGAGTACCTTTTCTTCGGCGAGCTTGCGTGCGTCCTGGAGGCCCTTTGCGGCGACTTCTGCATCGACACGGGCCTTGTCCGCCTTGAGTCTTGCATTCTTTGCCGCATCCTCCTTGGCCATACGTTCCTTCTTGGCCTTCTCGATACGGCGTTTCTCGGCATTCTCGATACGGAGATCCTCCTTCTCCTTATTGCGCCTCTTCTTCTCCGCCTCCCTGTCCACCTTACGCTTGTCGGCATCCTCCTTGCGCTTGGTCACACGGCGAGAGATGTCATCCTCGATGGCATTCCTCTCCTTGACACCGTCCATCCTACATTCGTCGAGGAGTATGGAACATTCGCTGAGGTAGATATTGCACCTATCGATGTTATCGAAGTAGACCTGGTCCCCCTCGCTGGGAGCGTACTCTCCGTCATAGTACTTCTTCCAACAGAACTGCCCGATCAGATAGATCTGTTCCTTGATCTCCTCGTTGATGTCCAACATCTCCTCGCGGAGCGCATTGACCTTTCTGACCTCTTTGCGTCTGCTCATGAAAGTCTTCATGAAATTCTCGATACTGTCGTAGATTCCCATCGTGCATCCCACCCATCGTAAAATGTTTGGAAAGGGGTTTCAGAAGGTCGATCACTCGACCAGTTTACGGTATCCGTATGCGGGCTCGTTCTCGTTGAAGCAGTACTTCACGGAGACGAAGTCCTTCTTGAATGCCTTGACATCCTCTTTGACCTTTGCGGGATCCTCACCCTTGCATACGCGGGCGATGAAGGATGCGACCTCTTTCATCTCGCTCTCCTTCATTCCGAGCCTGGTCATCTCCTGGGAACCGAGCCTGAGACCGGAGGGCCTGACGGCGCTCTCGTCCCACGGGAGCATGTTCTTGTTACAGATGATGTTGGCATCCTCGAGCTTCTGTGCGATGTCCTTTCCTCCACCGAACTGTGCGACATCGACTGCGATGGCATGGGATTTGGTGAATCCGAGGTCGGGGCAGAGTACGGGGACTCCGAGTTCGTAGAGGGCCTGTCCGAGTGCCTGGGAGTTCTTTACTGCCTGTGCCGCATAGTCCTTGGCGTAGACCTTCATCTCCGCGAGGGTGATGGCGAGTGCTGCCATGGCGTGCAGGTGATGGCTGCTGGTGACTCCGGGGAAGACTGCCTTCTCGAGTGCCTTCTGCTGATCGTCAGTGAGGTTTGCACCGAGGAGCATTCCGTGGTTGGGTCCAGGGAAGGTCTTGTGAGTGGAGGAGGAGATGATGTTGACTCCTTCCCTGAGGGGGTCGTGGAACTGTCCTCCAGCGATGAGACCGAGGACGTGTGCACAGTCCTCCCAAACGAGACATCCGATCTCGTTGAACGTGTCCTCGAGCTCCTTCAATGGTGGAGGGAAGAGGAAGACGGAGAGACCGAACTGTGCGACCTTGGGCTTGACCTCCTTGAGCAACTTGATGGTTCCGTCGACGTCGAGGTTCATGTCCTCGAGGTTCCAGGGGTACTGGACGGAGTTGACGCTCCTCTGTCCGAATGCACCGAACTTCTGAGTGGAGATGTGTGCACCCTGAGCGAGTGCGCAGGTGGTGATGGTGTCACCGGGCTGAGCGAACGCGAACAGGACTGCCATGTTTGCGACAGTTCCGGAGATGGGTCTGACATCTGCCCAGTCTGCCTTGAAGAGGTCCTTTGCGAGCTCGAGTGCCTTGAGCTCGACCTTGTCAACGTAGATGTTACCCTGGTAGTACCTCTTTCCGGGAAGTCCCTCTGCGTACCTGTCTGCGAAATCGGAGATGAGCATCTCCTTGGCAAGTGGGCTCATGAGGTTCTCGGAAGCGATCATGGGAATGCACTCCTCGAACCACTTGTTGTGAGCCATCACGTTCTCTCTGATGAAGCGTGCCTCGTCGTTCATGGTTCGCTTTATACGCGCACGACTATATAAAAGACGGAGTACGCGGATGCACTCATTCTGGCATACCGACGGTATCGTCCGAGGCGTCTATGACGTTTAGATCCACGTTCTTGAGATGAGCCAGATACAAGGATGTCAGATCGCCCAATATGATCCCCCTCAGGGTGTTGGTGAGAAGACAATCCCCCTGCAGGTGATGGATGTACGCCTCCGTCCCGTTATCCGACAGCATGCCGATCGGTGTCTCGGCCATGTATTTCAACATCTGGGACACGCTATCGTCCATGAGTACGACTGGTACGAACCTGTCCGTCAACATATCGGAGGTCCATCCCACCAGTTCGTTGTGATTGAACTCAGGGAACGTTCCGCAGAAGGAGAGCACCTTGGAGTTTTCGTTGAACTGGTACTTCCACCTCAACATCGTAGCCCTCATGTTGAAGAACCCATAGACGACAGGGGATCTGTTCCCGATGAATCTGGCTATCCTACGGGCCTCGTTATTGTCATCCTTGATCAGTTCGTCCCTGTACGCCTTGACGGACGGCAGAGCACCCTTGAAGTCCTCATAGCTGTCGATCAGACCGCAGTAGTGGAGTGCCACCACGATGTATCCGATCATGTATCCGAGGGCACCCCTGGATTGGAACCCGTACGGTATCGACATGAGGACGTTGTCGTCCTTGACACAGAGCTCCTCCAGCTCCCCTCCGGACGTTACGCATATCACCTGTGCACCCTTCCTTACAGCTGAACGATAGTTGTGCAAAGCTTCTGGCGTGTCACCGGAATACGAGATCACCAGAACGGTCGTATCCGAATCGACCCAACGAGGCAGTTCCAGACCTCTGATGACGGATATCGGATGTGCACCCTTGTCGTCCATATAGTCGGACACGACCTCCCCTGCGATGGCACATGTACCCATACCGCAGATGGCGAACTTGGATGTCCTTCTGATGTTGAAGAACAAGGAGGACAGTGAGAACTCTATCTGCTCAGGTAACCTCACGACCTGTTGGAACATGTGCGTTCCTGCGACAGAGCAATTGGATTTCCTCATATGCGTCCCTACCATCTCGATTGAATAGGACAATAATAACCGTTCCGTTTTGACCTTGAATCTGCACTAACCAATATTGCGGAAATACTACAGTTTTTTTGGTAGGTGACAACTCATTACTTATCTTGTCCCCATTATGGTGTACAGGTCACCATGAGCATCGAGAGAGCATTGCAGGACATCAGGGACGGTAAGATCGTCCTCGTATTCGACTTCGACGACAGAGAGAAGGAGACCGATATGACTTTGGCCTCCGAATTCGTGGACACGGAGAAGGTCCGCACTCTCAGGAAGGATGCGGGGGGATTGCTCTGTACCACCACCCCGTACGCACTGGCGAAGGATGTTGGACTGCCCTTCCTTTCTGATACTTTCTGGGACTGTTCCGACAAATATCCGCTCCTCAAGGCGATGGCCCCTACGGACATCCCCTACGACAACACCAAGTCGTCCTTCGGAATCACGATCAATCACAGGAAGACATACACCGGAATCACCGATTCGGACCGCGCCCTCACCATCAAGACATACGCGGATGTGCTCTTCTCCGGAAAACCCGTTGAGGAGATCCAGAAAGAGATGGGAGTCAACTTCAGGGCACCCGGACACGTACACCTCCTCAACACCTCCGAGAAGATCCTCGAGAACAGGAAGGGACACACCGAGCTCTGTACCGCACTCATGATCATGGCAGGAGTGAAGCCTTCCGCGACCATCTGTGAGATGATGGGTGACGACGGTAACGCGAGAAGCAAGGAGGAGGTCAAGAAGTACGCTGAGGAGACTGGAATGACCTTCATCACCGGCGAAGAGATCATCGCCGCATGGAACGAGTTCAAATCCAAGAACTGAAGAGGAAGACCGATGGTCAGAGTGATGGCTTCAGGAGTGTTCGATATCATCCATACCGGACACATCTCCTATCTCGAACAGGCGAAGGCCGCCGGTGACGAACTGGTAGTCGTGGTCGCTTGCGACAGTACCGTCAGAAAGAGGAAACACGAGCCCATCACACCCGAGACCATGAGATGCCGTATCGTATCGGCCCTCAAACCCGTGGACGTAGCCATAATAGGCAAGGACACAGGCGACTTCTTCTCCACCCTTAACGATGTCAAACCGGACATCATCATGTTGGGATACGACCAGACGTTCGATGAGAAGGACCTCGAGTCCCAATTGAGGGAGAAGGGTTTCGACACCAAGGTCATGAGGGCGACCGAATGCTCCGACGACCTCAACGGTACGAGACGCATCGTGGCGAAGATCATAGAATCATCAAAGAAGGTTCAGCAATGAAGATCATAGGTATTGCAGACACCACATTCGCAAGGGTCGATATGGGCGCAGCCGCTATCGACGAACTAAAGAAGACCGGTACGGGATTCAGGATCATCAGAAGGACCGTTCCCGGATTCAAGGACCTCCCCGTGGCTTGCAAGAAGCTCATCGAGGAGGAGAACTGCGACATCTGTATGGCCCTGGCCATGCCGGGTCCTATGGAGAAGGACAAGATGTGTGCACACGAGGCATCCACCGGACTGATACAGTGCCAGTTGATGACCAACACCCACATCATAGAGGTCTTCGTCCACGAGGACGAGGCCAAGGATGCGCGCGAACTCGAATTCCTTGCCAACAGCAGGGCGAGAGAGCACGCGCTTAACGTTTACGACCTGCTGTTCCGCCCCGAATCCCTCACCAGACGTGCGGGAACCGGCCTCAGAGAGGGATTTGCGGACGCAGGACCAGCAAGACAGAGGAAGTGAAGATATGTCCAAGAAATACAAGATTGGAATGGTAGCAGCAGAATTCAACTTCGAGGTCACCTCACTCATGATCCAGAGGGCAGAGGCAGAGGCCGATTTCCTTGACGTGGAGATCTCCAGGAGGATCCTCGTTCCCGGTGTCTTCGACATGCCCCTCGCGATCAAGACCCTCCTCAAGGATCCCGAGATCGATGCAGTCATCACCCTCGGAGCAGTCATCCAGGGAGAGACCAAGCACGACGAGGTCGTCGTCGCACAGGCATCCAGGAAGATCATGGACCTCTCCATGGAATTCGACAAGCCCGTCGCATTCGGAGT
Source organism: Candidatus Methanomethylophilaceae archaeon (assembly GCA_017508065.1). Classification (GTDB taxonomy): domain Archaea; phylum Thermoplasmatota; class Thermoplasmata; order Methanomassiliicoccales; family Methanomethylophilaceae; genus SIG5. The sequence goes on along the minus strand of JAFVZR010000135.1, from coordinate 1,749 downwards.
CACCGGACCCGGAATGACCGAGCTCCAGGCCATGGACCGCATCGAGAAGGGACGCGATGTCGTCGATGTCGTCGTCAAGATGCTGAAGAGGCTCGAGGGCCAGTAAAACCAAAAACATGTGCCGGCCAAGTGCTGGCACATGCTTACCACTTCTACAAATAGCAGTATACGAAGACTATCATCAGATAGCAAAACGGATATACCATCCCAAATTCGTCAAAGGCACTCACTCGATCGTGCGTACAATCGAAGGTCCTTCGGATCGGAAACAGCCATCGATACCGGCAAGATCGGTACCAAGAACGCAGCATAGTTGATCCTCTCCTACTTGAAGATGGCAGGATACGAACTCTGATGGATAAACCGGGAATCGTATCCCCATTCCCAACTTTTAATTCCCCTCACAGATATACACGCGATAGTATGGTCGTGCGTACAGCATCGGAATTCAAGAGATTGGTCCGTGAAAGGGATTTCGAATCCGTCGAATCCACCGATGCCATCACATGCGCCACGATGAGCCTCATGGACACCGTTTCCGCGGATTTTTCCATAACGTGCCCAAGCATATACCTTCTGGCTATGTTGATTACGTCAAGCTGAATGGACTTTCCGTCACGCCCGACATGGTGAGGGATGGACACCTAGATTGTATGATCCTTGGAGAATCGGCCCGTCATGACGGCTACGGTACCGGGCACCTGTACAGGGACATTGCTTCCGGCAAAAATATAGAAGTGGAACTGGTCATGGACGACATCCCATACAGAGCCAGCGTAACGATCGATGATATACCTAAAGCTATGATGACGGTGACATACGATACCGTCACATCCATCAGGGCATTCATAAACGACAAGTCGACCGACAAACCTGCCCTATATTCCGGACCCAATGGGTTACCCAAAAACGGAGAGGGTTGCTCCATCATCGGTTGCGGAGAGATAGAACCGTTGTTCAACCATCGCGGAGGGTCCGCATTGAATGTGGGAGATCGTGTACTTCTCAACGGTGCAATAGGTAAGATCATAAGGGCCAGCACAGAGGATGACGATGAAAACCGCTTCATACAGATAATGGCTGACATCCACGACATGGACCCAAGGTACATGGGTGGGTTCACTACACCCTACGGTCCAATGTGTGTTATATCCGTAGCCACCATGATCAGAGTGGACCATGACCACATCACAAGGGAACTCGTCGTTTCCGATATGGGCGTACCGTTACCGATCATCATCAGGGACAACATGGTACCGAAATACTGGGACAGTTACGGGTCCGTGTGGCCTCCGTCCACAAGGATATCCGTCGATAGGAGCAGATGTCTTGATTGTGACGAATGTTCTGCCGATAGACTGTGTCCTATGGGAGCCGGACCTTCCGCCGGACCGGATAAGGATCTTTGTCTTTCATGCGGATCGTGCATCTCCAATTGCAGAGGGAATGTCTTCTCCGGGAATATGGGGCACATAACAATCGACGGAAAGATCACCCCTGTACGGATAAGACTATCATCCAGAGAGAAGGCAGAGGAACTCTGTGAACTCCTGAAGACCCAGATATCCAATGGAGATATTGCGTTGTAGATACGTCTCCATAGATATCACAGAAAATGATTTTATATCATATGTATATGAAATCAATATGTCTCAGGACTATTACTGTTCACAGTGTGGCAACAAACTCGAGCCACACATGCAGTTCTGCCCCAAGTGCGGAACCGTCATCGCAGGCAGTGCCGCTGAG
>JAFVZR010000134.1 GCA_017508065.1 Candidatus Methanomethylophilaceae archaeon | reverse complement strand
GGTGCTCGATGGCGCCATAGTCATGGGAACGGGGAACCAGCCTGCATCGACCGTCAAAATGGGTGTGCTCATCTCGAAACTCGTGTGCCTGTTCAGGGGAAAGAGACACGTCAGCCCATTCCTGAGGAAGATGGTACTCGGTGGGAACGACAAGAAGGTCAATGCCTCCAAGGGTTCAAACATGTGGTTGACGACCGATGAGGAACAACTGAGGAAGTACAACGAGGACCCGTTGTGCGATTTCGGATTCACCGCCGCAGCGTACAGGGACCTGCTCACGATGATCAAAAGGTTGGTGACCGAGGATGGTTTCGACAACCTACCCAAGGATGTTCCGGTACTATTCGTCTCCGGAGCAGATGATGCCGTAGGTGAATTCGGAAAAGGTGTTAGAAGGGCCGAGGAGGCCCTCAGATCACGTGGTATGGAGACCTCAGTGATCCTGTATGAAGGGGCCCGTCATGAGATCCTGAACGAGAGGACACGTGACAAGGTCTATTCAGACATCCTCGGGTGGATCGGCACACACTGGTCCTGATCTACATATCAGGCGGCATATCCGGCCTTGGAATCCTTCCGGATGTGGAACCTGTTCATGACCTCACGTGCTATGGGCTGTGCGATCAGGAGTTCCACACCGAGTGCGATACCGAAGTTGCGGGGCCACCTGTAGATGAACATCTCGATTGGTTCCATGGTTACAGCCCAGTTACCGATCCATGCCCCGACTATGGTGAGGATAATCGACATGAGGAACACGGTGCAGAGGATGTTGATCGTTATGCAGGAACGGAAACTGTCGCCCTGAGCTGTTATCTTCGATGTGAGGAAACCAGCAGGCCTGTAGGTTATCAGGACACATGCAATCACAGCCACCCAGACCACGGGTATGACCTGCAACGTGTGCAGGTAGTTCTCGAAGGTGAAACCGACCTCCATGCAGGTGATTGTCGGTGCGATGATGTTTACTGAGATGATCGAGATCACCATCATGAACAGCACGAACTCCTTCCTGCTGCGCGGCAATCTCATGTAGAACGGATTCAGACTCTAATCCCCCTTGTTTTAATATCCGGACCACTGGAGGGGCGTATTTAGATATGACTGGACAGTAATCCTGCTATCCGTCCGTTGACAATCATCATCTCCGACATCGAACTATCTATAGTTCGATTGAAGACATGTTGTCATCTGAGAGACTTGTTCCAGAAAACCCCATAGCATTTGCAGGGTGCACCGCATTCTGGACAGTCATGACCCTCGGGGGAATCCACCATCCTGTTCCAATAACCCTGTATAGAGATGGTCTCCTGCATACCCAACTTGATCAGTATGCCCGCTATGTTGGTCCTACCGGTGTAGCTCTTCCATGCCATGGCACATGCCATGTCGCAACCCATCTCGATGAAGTCATCGACACACCTGGAACATATCATGGAACCTATGCCACGACCTTTGCATGAATCATCGACGGAAACCGAATCCAGTAATCCTATGCGATTGCTGGAGAGAACGAAATCGCGTTCAGGACAATCCGGAAGTCCAAGGTATTCGGACTCACCTTCAGGTCCGAAGACTTGACAGATGGCGAAACCCAGCACCTTGCCATCCTCCACTGCCACGTTGCAGAACTGGGAATCGGAATCGATGGCATCAGTGAAATCGGACTCGTCCAGATAATCGGAACCGAGTTCCACCAATGAAATCCTCAATGCATCAGGGACATCCTCAGCACACAACCTGCGTATCTCGATCAAATACCCAACCTCCTGAACATCTCTTCACGCTCGCCCTTGCTCATATCGCGGTACTTACCGACGGGGAGGTCCCCCAACTCCACGTTCATGATACGAACGCGTACCAGACGGGTCACATCGTATCCGAAGTACTCGCACATCCTGCGTATCTGACGGTTCAATCCCTGTTTCAGGATGATCCTGAAACGGTTCTTGGAAACCTTCTCCACCAGGCATTTACGGGTTATCTTCCCATCGAGGACCGGGACACCATTGGACATTCCCTTGATGAAATCATCGGTGACCGGACGGTCCACGGTGACTATGTACTCCTTCTCGTGGTCGTAACGGGCACGCATGATACGGTTGGCAAGCTCCCCGTTGTTGGTCATCAGCAGGAGACCTTCGGAGTCCTTGTCCAGACGACCGACGGAGTAGATCCTCTTGGGGTACCCGATGAAATCTATGACGTTGTCCCTGTCACCATGGTCACTGGTGCAGGTGATTCCACGTGGCTTGTGGAAAACGAGGATGATGTCCTCCTCGACCTTGGAGACGGGTTTACCATCGACACGCACGTCATCACCATCGAAGACCTTGTCACCCACAACCGCTGTACGTCCGTTGATGGTTATACGGCCCTCTTCGACAAGACGGTCTGCAGCCCTGCGGGATGCCACCCCTGCTTCGCTGATGAATTTGTTGAGACGTGTGCCCTCTGACATCGATGGTGCATTACGGACCACGGTTAAATGGTATCGTCAGCGACATGCCAATGACCGCTGCGATTGGACCCTGACCTCTCGATCAATCCCAGATCCTTCAATACCTTTAATGAACGCTCCACTGCCATTACATTCACATCGATCTCGAATCAACAAATTGTCTATGTACCGACCTAATAACGGCCATTATATGTTGGATACACTGAAAACTGGGTTTTATCCAATTTTTTCCCGACATTTATCCCGACATTTATCCCGACATCTTTCTGTCGGGATGATGTTTCGAACCATCCACCATATTGCAAACATGTAACCCGATAGCAACAACACCATGTTCCGACTGCTTTTCCTTGGAATAGTAGACGTCCATATCGGAAGGGTCACCAACACCATCGTATCCGAGAAGATGATTGTCGATGGACCTGTACAGATCCTTGAACGAATTGAACCTCTGAATCTCCTCAACCACCGCGAGGAGGACCCTACCCGTACCTTCCTCCGAGAACCTGATGTAGTCCCCTACCGACAGTTCCCTGCGTTTTTCATCGTACAACCTCATCTCATAGGTTTTGGAACCGTTCGAGATGGATTCGAAGGGGCCGCTCTGCAACCCCATCTCATGTACTCTAACGGGGGCGGTGATACCTGGATTGCATTCGATGGAAGGAGACCTGTTCCGATCCCGTATCAACCTGACAGCGATCTCCGCGACCCACCAAACATCCTCCATGGACCTGTCCGTCAGAACGGACTCGGCCAGTTCCAGGGCATCATCGAACCTTCCGAGACAACGGAGTATGTCCACGACCACCATCGTACCGGAAGGGGAGGGGTCAGCATCCAGAAGTATCTCCCCCATGGACAGTTCACGGAGCCTGCATCCCTCATCGGAAGGTTCGGTGTTGCGGTCACGATAACGGAATATGCTGAGGATTCCACTGGAAGGAGGTACTTCTTCCGGAATATCATCAGCAAACCATGCCTCCCTCAGGTACATCGTACCTGCACGTCCATGGTCCCCGGATTTAGATGATAGGATCGCGAAGCATTCATGGAACCTCTCATTTGAGAGTGCTTCCCTGTACTCACTGCAATCCATGAAAGAAGGATCGATACCGTAGGATTCCGATATATCGGCGGAACAGAACCCACAAGTAGGACACCTTTGAATGAATCTACGAGATGGGTCTGCTCCCGAGTAAATCGGCCTCGTATCCATACGGCACCCGCGTGAGCTGTATGATCTCACACGTACCTGTTCGGATCCGGTCCCGCAAAGGGCGCATATCGAATGGACGGTATCGAATGTCGTCATCTCGATGCGTTCATTCCTTGACGGTGGCTTCAGCGGACTGGATGCACTTGGTCAGGACGGAGTACGCATTGATCATGTCGGATTCGCCGACGATGAAAATGGTATCGGTGTGACAGCTGACGGTCTCCTCGATGTTGATGCCTGCATCGGAGAGGTTCGTGATCAGGTAGGCGATGACTCCGCTTGTATCCACGATCTTCTCAGGGGATTTGACGGCAATCTCGACCAGGTTCTCCCTCACC
>JAFVZR010000133.1 GCA_017508065.1 Candidatus Methanomethylophilaceae archaeon | reverse complement strand
TAGCACCCTCTCTTCTCAATATGCCCCTCTTCTTCAATTTAGCCTCCTCGACGTTTTGTGTGTGGACCAGCGGTTTTTCTGATGTAGGTTCTATCGAAGAGGTCTGAGAACCCTTCCTGAACAGGTTATGGGACAGATTCGGCATAATTGACCCATTGGATCTGACCCACGTGTTATAACTCCCCTAGCACATATGCATCGTCCATGGACAGGGATGCATTCTTCAAATATCTCGCAGAGGATCCGATGCATGAATCACACCTGAGACTCCTCAGGAACATCTCCGAACATGTCGATGACGATACGCTATCCAAAGATATCCTCGAGTATCTCAAAGGCGAACACGGATCCATCGATGACTGTGCCGACAGGATAGAGAACACGTTCGAGTTCCTGTCCGAGATCACGTACCATTACGGCAATGAGGACAAGGAGAGGATGGCCCGTAACTTTCTCAACGCGACCAAGGAGGAGTTCGCCCACATCCAACAGACATTCATACAGGGCTTCAGGGATGAGGCCACGGAGATGATGAGGGACGTCGCCGACGCGATGTTCATCATCCAAACGCTTCCAAACTACGATTACAACACCGAATTCCTGAAGGACATGGAAAAGGAGATCCGCGGATTGATCCAATCGGGAAGGACCGAATCGTGGTTCGATTACGATCCGGAACCTGAGGACGAATAGGTCATACGGCCCTCAGAACAGTCCCGACTCCCTCTTCACGAAATCCACGATCTGTTTCGTGGTGAATCTCTCGAAGAACCTTTCCGTGGGGTGCAATCCGTCACATCTTGGATCGTTCTCCCAGGAGAACATACCGTCCTCGTACATATCGAGGACGGGAATACCATACTTCTCGCATACATCCTCCACGGCATTCGCCACATCCTTCAACGTGTATCCCGCAGCGTTCTGTCCATGATACGAGAGGAACTTGAAAGGTGTCATAAAGAAGATGAACGCATCTGGACATCTCTCCTTCAACCCCTTCGCAAGGTGGTCCAGTCCACCATAGACGGTATCAGGGGTGCTGTCACCGAACTCACCCAGAGGTGCATTGAACCCGAAGTCGTTCACACCGATCATCACACTGACCATATCGGCATCCGAAGGGACCACGAACAGTTGGTTGACGGTGTTGTTGCCCGAACCGTATGAGACGGTCGCACCGCTGACGGCGAGGTTCAGATGCTTCTCGAGATGGAGTGCATCGGACACCTGACAAGGATAGGGATGTCCCATACGGATCCCCGTTTCCCCGTCATGGCCGTATGTGATACTGTCGCCCAAGGAGACATAGTACACATCCGACAGTTCAGAAGGTTCATACACACTCTCGACTACCATCGATGAGCCAAACGCACAACCCACCAACGCCAAGGATATCAACAACACGGATGTCCTGCTCACCCTATCACCGTGGATGGTATTGACACTGTAGGACATCAACATATCGTTGTGGGAATCGAGAAATAGAGACATCACGATGTACCGCCATGGACGACAGGGAGGTCGCGACACTTCTGAGATTGGCCGCATCGGTCTTCATTTCCGCGATGGCCGT
>JAFVZR010000003.1 GCA_017508065.1 Candidatus Methanomethylophilaceae archaeon | reverse complement strand
GTGGTCCCCACTCCCTGATTTGAACAGGGGATCTGCTGATTTCAGCGGCTGTACCGGTTTTCACCGGGAACACTCTACAGTCAGCCGCTCTAGCCAGGCTAAGCTAAGTGAGGATAAAACGGAGATATGATAGGCATATTTAATGGTTGTTAGTGTCAGACCATAGAATATGCCTAGTGTTTGGCATATTCATCCGATATATCCAAGATTATCCTTCTTTTTGGATGCCTCATAGGTCTTGACCTTGTCAGCCAATTCTTCGATCTGTTTGCACTTCTCTTCAAGGTCCGTGCGATCGAATGTGATTCCGAAGAGTCTTTCCATCACATCAAGGACGAAGCATGCGCTCTTGTAATCAACGAAGTATCCTGAGGTCTCTCCCATGATGCATGCGCCTGCAATTCCGTGGAACTGTGCAAGTCCGAGGAGCACTCCACTTGCACCTACGATGCCTGCCGCAGGTTCGCCGGGGACAAAGGAAACTCCATATGGTTCAAGTTTGGTTTTGGTATCCATATCCGTGGCTGCACCAAGTACTCTGGGGGTCTCGACCATCTGGCCGGTCCCGTATCCGCCGAGAGTGAATATGGTGGATACATCGTATTTTAGGAAGACTTCCTCCATAAGTTCCTTACAAACTGTGAATTGTCCGTCAGGTGTGACGGCTTGGAAATCTCCGAGGAGGAAAATGACGTCCAGGTGGCTCTCTCCAACGTCCTTCAGATAATAGAGTTCATTCGTGGGTGGGATTGCGATACCATTGGGATCGATAAGAATCTGTGGCGGGAAGTATTTGGACATAACAGTGGCGAAGTGTTTGGCACCGAGTTTGTCCGCAATGAAGTCTGCAACGACCTTTCCAACGTTACCTACACCAGGTAATCCTTCTACAAGGACTGGTCTGTCGAGTTCTGGTTCTTCAAAGTACCTTATTACACTTTCCATTTTCACCATACTCCTCAATGATGCTCTTTCTCCTGTACTCTCCGTATCTGTCATCCGGGGAGTAGCGTGGAGGTGCGGCCTGTTTCGAGGCCTTGCCACAGTTGGGACAAGTATCCTTGAGTGTATATGTGTTGCAGGACTCACACTTTCTGAGTGCGGACCTCATGGGATCACTTGGTCTCACGTTTGAGTGAACCTTCTCCACCTGCTGCGACGATAGAATCGATTGCTGCAGCAGAGACCTTCTTCATGATCTCCTCTGCATCCTTGTATTCGTCTGCGGTGATGACGATCCTGTATCTGGGGGATCCGACAGAGGTGATCTCGATGTTCGAGTCCTCTGCAACTTCGAGTCCCTTCATGAGTGCGGCTCTGATATGTTCCACTCCATCCGCGGCCTTGGAGGTGAGTTCCAAGATACCATCAATCTGAACAAATGGTGGAGTGACGTTGTCTACTGCGACCTCAATGAACGTCTCTACCCAGTCCCCAGAATATTCCTCGCGGAAATCCTCGGGATCTGCTGCGACATTCTCGAAAACTTCGTAAAGAGTTTCATACTCTTCCAGAAGAGAGTCCACAAAGTCATCGTATGCAGCGTCGACGGAGATGGAGAGTTTCTCGGCGATGATCTCGACGAGTTTCTCTGCCTTCTTCTCGTTCTTCCACTGCTGGACCTTGGCTCTCTTCTGGTGTTCGTTGACGGATTTCAGAGAAAGGTCGATGTGACCTTTTACAGGGTCGACGCCCAGAACCTTGCATACGACCTTCTGGTTCTCTTTGATGAAATCCCTGATGTATTTTACCCATCCAGCGGCTACATCCCTTACGTGGACGAAACCTTCCTTGTCATCATACTCATCGAGCGTGACGAACGCACCGAAGTTCTTGACGTTGGTTACGGTGCAGACTACAAGGTCTCCGTTCTCGGGGAAGCCCCTGGTGCGTGACATCAGTTCAGTACCTCAAGGACTTCGCCCTTGATGTCTCCCTTTCCACCAGTGGACTTGACGAGGGTCGCGCCACAGACGGTGCAGGTGACAGTGGTTGCGGGCTTGCTGAAGACGATCTGCTCGTTTCCGCAGTCGGCGCACTTGATCTTAACGAATTCGCTAGCCATGTGATCACTCCGTGAGTTCGAACTTCTTTGCCCTGATGCAGCTGGAGACGTGTGCCTTCTTGCAGGTGGTGCATCTGTATCTCAGGTTGACCCTCTTGGTGGGCTTGTCTCTGTCGGGCTTGGGCCTAGGGAATCCTCCGTAACCTGCGGTTACTCTTCTGAATCTCCTCTGACCCCACTTGAGTTCGCTAGCCTTCTTCTTCTTGACCCTCTCTACATCGTGGACCGTGTGGACCTTGCAGAAGGGACAATACGTTTTGATTGTTCTGGGCATTTTCATTTTACAATCACCCTTATTGTAGGTAAGAATTTGGTAATATTGAACTAATATATATAGGTGCCACCTGCACCTATATTATTTAGAGATTAGAAAGACTAATCATTGACCCATCTTGGTGATGGTTCCATCCTTATGGGACACCAACACGGTGGTGGCGGTGTTCAGGAACAGTCCGTTGTCCACGGTTCCGGGGATCACATTGATCCTGGATTCCAAGAAGAACGGGTTCTGGATCGACTCGAATTCACAGTCGTAGATGTAGTTTCCGTTGTCGGTGACGAACGGTTCTCCATCCGCGCCCATACGGAGCTTTGCATCGCATCCCTGGAGTTTGAGAGCGTATTTTGTCTTCTTGTGACCGAACCTGAGCACTTCGACTGGCAAAGGACATTTGGTTCCGAGGACCTCGACGAGTTTGGACTCGTCGACGATGATGACCTCACTCTGTGATGCTGCAGCGACGATCTTCTCTCTGAGGAGAGCACCTCCGAGTCCTTTGATCAGTTGCATGTTGGGGTCCACCTCATCTGCTCCGTCGATGGTCACATCGATGTGCGTGACATCGTCGACGTCCAGAACGACGAGTCCGAATTCCTTGGCAAGTTCTTCGCTGCGTACGGATGTAGCAGTGCAGGTTATGTCGAGCCCCTCTTCCTTCACACGCTCTCCAAGTCTTTTGATGGCATAGTACGCGGTGGAACCCGTTCCAAGTCCTACGATCATACCATTCTTGATGTACTCGTTCACAGCCTTCTCTGCGACAGCTCTCTTCAGTTCGTCGTTGCTCATCGTGAAGTCCTCGCCCCCAGATAACTCTACATGGATTAAAGACTGTTCTTCATCCGTGTCTGCTTTCCGGGGCAACGTTTGATTAACCTCCGACGCCATGTTCCATGTATGAGATTGGCTGCCCTGTATTCGGGAGGGAAGGATTCCACGCTTGCGATGTACACTGCGATGCAGATGGGTCATGACATCCCGTACATCGTGACGATACGTCCTGCGGATAAGGCGTCCTGGGTATTCCATACACCGAACCTATCCACGGTCCCTTTGATGGCCGAGGCAATGGGTGTGGAACAGATCGTCGCGGACAGCGACGGTACCGAGGCAGGGGATTTGGAAGCGCTTCGTCTGGCACTCGCAGATCTCGATGTGGATGGCGTCGTTACTGGAGCACTATGGTCCGATTACCAGTGGGATCGCATGAACTTGGTCTGCGGTGATCTGGGTCTCTGTTTACTATCTCCGCTCTGGAGAAAGAGCCAGGATGAGGCGTACGACCTGATGTGCTCCTCCGGTGTCGATGCCATCATCGTCGGTGTGTTCGCGGAAGGTCTAGATGAGAGGTGGTTGGGCAGACATTTGGACATGGATGCCAAGAGGGAGCTGCTGGCACTCCGTGATAGGTACGGGATAAGCATCATGGGGGAGGGTGGTGAGTACGAATCCATGACACTCGATTCACCGATCCATTCTAAAAAATTGGTAATCTCCGAATCGAAGAAGATTATGGAGAGGAACACCGGTGTGTTGGATGTGACACAGGCATTCCTCTCGGAAAAGGATCATTGAAGGGCTTCTTTGATACCGTTGAGGACTTCGTCGAAGACGGGCAGGTCCTTCGGGATTCCAGCCTTCCAGGTGTAAGCGACTTTCATATCTTTGCCGATCAGATAGAACTCCCTGTTGGTGAATCCTGTGACCATATGTCCGGGGCCAACGATGGCTCCGAAGGATTTGGCGACGTTCTTGTCCTTGTCGTGCAGAATCTCCCATTTGAGGCCTAGTGCCCTTTTGAATCCCTGGTGGCTGTCCATACTGTCGTTATTGATTCCAACCATTGTAAGACCCAGATTGGTGAGTTCTTCGATCCTTTCTCCGAATACGTTCATGTAGTTGGTACAGTTGATACCAAAGTCCCCTACATAGAAGTTCAACAAGACGGGCCCCTTTGCAACCATTTCACTGAGCTTGAATAGGCTACCGTCTGTGGATTCGAGTTCAAAATCCGGTGCTATGTCATTGATTTCAATAGCCATCAGTTTTCCTCCTTTACATCTGTGGATGTCATCTGCAATCCTGCAATTCCGAATACGATCAGTCCAATGAATAGCATACGCAATGGGCTGGCGACTTCATTACCGAGCATTATGGATACGACGATCGTTCCTACGGCACCTATGCCCGTCCAAACGGCATATGCTGTACCTACAGGAAGACCCAGATTGAGTGCTTTGGATAACAGTACCATGCTGATTGTCAGGAACATGACGACAATGACGTCATAGATTATGATGGTGAATCCGTCGGAATAGTCCATGGCAACCGCCCATACGGTCTCCATGAGTCCAGCGATGACCAAAATGAGCCAGGCCTTAGAGTTTGCTTCCATTTCACGCACCTCCTGTAGTCAGATTGAGTCCAACGATACCGCTGACGATCAGCAGGATGAAAAATATCCTTTTCATCGAAGCGGATTCTCCGTAAAGTGCAATCCCCATCAGAAGGGTGACGATTGCACCTATCCCGACCCATACCGCATATGCTGTGCCAGCACCTATCGGGATCATTGCCACCGATAACATGTACAGGTCGACGATGAGAATGACTGCTGTAGCCAGAGCCCATTTGGTTTTCTTCAAATTGTCGGATTTTTCCAATGTATATACCCAACAAGGTTCGAGGAATCCTGCTATTATGAGGATGATCCATTCAAATTGCATAATTGGTTATGTTTTCATGACTATTTGTTGTTAGTCCTGATGATATGACATTTCGCCCAAAACCATCGATAAATTAAGTGGGCATCGTTGAGCCACTAAGGCTCTATTTTATACATTGCCAGCATATTATGTTCAGAGGGATGCACATCAATATAGAGAAGTCCTGGATAATGTATGATATCGCCAATTCGGCATACGTTCTGTTCGCATGTTCGATATTGCCGATTTATTTCAATGATCTGGCTACTAATTCAGGACTGTCCTCCGCCGAATATCTGGCATATTGGTCTTTGGGTGCATCCATAGTTACGGCTGTGATGCTGTTAATCGGCCCACTCGTCGGTTCCCTGTCCGATCGCAAAGGTTGGAGGAAACCTATCTTCATGGGGTCGGTAATCATCGGAATACTTGCTTCGCTGGCACTCGGTATCCCCAAGTGGTGGTTGATTTTCCTGATCATTTACATCATATCGAGGATCGCATACAATGCCAGCATAGTCGTGTACGATTCCATGTTGAACGATGTGACGACCCATGAGCGCATGGACGGTCTGTCATCCAAGGCGTTCGCTGCAGGATACATAGGGAGTTGTATCCCCTTCGTATTCTGTCTCGTTTTCGTCGTATTCTCCGATATGATGTCCGAGACTGCACCGCTGACATTCGGTACGGCATTCGTTCTGGGTATTATCGTTACAGCGGTTTGGTGGTTCATGTTCTCCCTGCCCCTCTTCAAAAACTACAATCAGATCTGCTACAATGAGGAAGAGTATGTACGTATCAGAGGGAAGTGGGCCATCTTCGTCGACACCCTCGGAGAGATCAAGAAGAATCCCGCACTGTTGTTCTTCATCCTTGCGTTCTTCTTCTACATTGACGGGGTCTATACGGTGATGGAACTTTCGGCATCATATGGTGCCGCATTGAATCTCGATTCCGTCGGGCTTCTTGGGGCATTGTTGATGACCCAGATCGTTGCATTCCCAAGCACGTTGTTGATGAACAGGCTTGCCGGAAAGATCGGATCCCACAAGGTGATCTACATCTGTATCGGCGGTTACATGTTCATCGCACTGTTCTCACTGATCCTTGACAGTTTGATCCAGTTCTTCTTCCTCGCATTCATGGTCGGTCTGTTCCAGGGTGCGATCCAGGCACTTTCCAGATCCTATTTCGGAAAGATGGTACCGAAGGACAAGACAGGAGAGATGTTTGGTATCCTTGACATATTCGGAAAGGGAGCGACCATCATCGGTACATTGGCAGTTTCTGCGATGACTCTCATATCCGGTGAGGTAAGATATATCGGTCTGGTGCTCTTTGTCATGTTCGTAATCGGCCTGTTGTTCTTCATCAGATCAACACGCATCCAAAATTATGATGTCGTAATCACGGAGTGATTGTATGGTTTTGAAAGCTGATGTTGCACCCCCAAAGCACACCTGGTGGTATCGCCCGCTGTTGGCAGTCGGAAGGCCACTTCTGCTTCCTATCGTCAGACGCATGTACAAGATTAGGACTGTGAAATACAAGGGCAAGATCCCGGACGCATCCATCGTCATGTTCAACCACGTCAGTGACTACGACTTCATCGGAACACTCAACGGATTCCGCCATTATGCCAGATATGTTGCCAGTGATGCATTGATCCGTAAGAGGTATATGCGTTTCATCATGGGGCTCGTGTCCGATTTCATCTTCCGCAGGAAGGGGGAGAATGGAGACAATGTCGTTGAGTCCGTTAAGGCAACCATCGCCAAAGGAGTCCATGTGTGCATTGCACCGGAAGGCGGCGAATCGATCAACGGTACCACCGCATACATCAGGCCTAGGACCGGACAGATGGTGAAGGATGCCAATGCCGGCATGGTCACGTTCAGGATGGAGGGCGGTTACTTCCTCAAACCCAGTTGGTCCAAGCATCGTTACAAGGGCCCTATGTATGGGGGTGTGGTCGGAGTCTACACCAAGGAGGAGATGGCGGCACTTTCAGCCGAAGAGATCAATGACATCATCTATCGCGATCTCTATGTCAACTCATACGAATGGCAGCGTGAGCACAGGGAGATCTACGAGGGTGACACGGGTCGTGCCGAGTTCATGGAACAGGTACTGTACCTCTGTCCCAAGTGCAACAAGGTGGGCGGGTTGCATAGTAAGCACAACACCATGTCCTGTTCGGAATGCGGATATACCGTCGAAGTGGACCAGTACGGATTCTTCAATGGGGATGAAGTGGTATTCGATAATCTCTACGATTGGGATGTTTGGCAGCGCAACGTTATCAACTCCAAGGTCGAGGAATACAAGGCCGATCCAGAAAGAATCATCTTCTCCGACAGTGGGCAGGTGCTCAAGGGTCTGGAGAACAACTATCCCTATGTGATCGAGGAGAACGTAACGCTCAGTATGTCCGCTGCCAGGATAACCATCAAAGGGGAGAAGATGGACATCGACCTTCCTCTGGAGGAGGTCCAGAGCATCACCGTCGTGTCCAGGGAGGATGTCGGCATCATTCACAAGGGTGTGTACTATCAGGTCGGTGCGGAAATTCAGCGTTCTGGTGTGAAGTACAAGCAACTGATATCGATGCTTCGCGGAAGACAGTTCCTCTGAGAAAGGGATGTGTGGGTCTATCCGGATTTGAACCGGAATCAACGCCTCCCAAAGGCGCAAGTATAACCAAGTTAGCCCATAGACCCAGTAATCACAGCAATGCGGAGTACCTATTTTAAGTTGTAGGTTCGAGGCGTGCCTTCAGTTCCTCTTTGAGCAACTTTACAGCGTTACCTCTGTGCGAAATCTCGTTCTTTTTGGACAAAGGTATCTCTGCGAACGAGGATTCTCCGTCCGGGGAGAAGATGGGGTCGTATCCGAAACCCTCTGTTCCGCGTGCCTCTTTCAGGATGACTCCAGGACATTCGCCGGTGACTATTATGGTCTCACCGCCCATATCGCATCCGATGCAGCATTGAAGACGGCCCTACGATCCTCCACGCCTTCCATGAGTGTCAATACCCCGTCGTTACCGACGGTCTTCTGCACATATGCGGAATAGACGCCCGGAAATCCTTTCAGGGCATCCACGAACATCCCTGAATCGTCGATGATGAAATCCCTGAGGCCTGTGGCCCTGAGTGCTTCCATGCCTTTCTCGACGACCTCTTCCAACTCGGAGGTCTGGACCTCGTCATAGGGGATCTTGGCATGCTCCATCTCGATACCTAGATCTCCGAACATCTCCTGGAATTCAGCTACCTTGCCGGGGTTGGAAGTGATGACTTTCAGTTTCATGTGTATCTTGCCCTGTTCTTGATGACTTCTACGCGATTCAACACCTCTTTCGATCTGTCCATGTTCTCACGGTACGATCCGATTATGGTGTCGAAGGCAACGGAGGACTTGGAGTGTGCGGACGTGAACGCCCTCTCCAATAGGCGTATATCCACTCCCATTTCCTCCACATCGCATTTTATGCTTCCGAGCGAGAAGTCTATGATGCACAGTTCTCCGGTGTCGGTGAAGATCATGTTGGAGGTGGTGAGGTCGCCGTGACATATGCGTGCATTATGGAGTTTGGCGATAGCTTCTCCGATCCTCCTGCATACTTCCTCGGTATCTGACCCATTCTCGTCGATGATGTCCCTTACCTTCCTTCCGACCATATGTTCCATGACGATCACGCCCTCATGGTGGTCCACATCGTAGATGACGGGAGTTCTGACACCAGCCATCCTGGCTTCTCTCATGGTCCTCGCTTCGTTCTTGGTACGGTGGGTCCTGAGATTCTGATCGAGTTCCGGATGACGGTACCCCTTCCTTGGCCGGGTCTTGATGACTGCGGGACGATCCATGTATTGACCGTATGTGACGATCGCCTCCGCACCCATATCGACGTCTCTGTCCATCATCACCAAATCCTCACTTTTGTATAAGTGACTTTCACATAGAATTCCTACTATACAACTATCTTTAATAGTAGTAAGTGGGTCGTCGTATCGATAGTCATGAAGTACACAATCACAGGAGACAACTTGCAGTTCGTCAACGTTCAGCTCGAGGACGGCGAACTGTTCCAATCCAATGCTGGTTCCATGAGGTACATGACTGGAAACATGACCATGGAGGCCAAGATGAAGGGTGGATTCCTCTCAGGATTGAAGAGATCCATCTCTGGAAGCTCCCTGTTCCTTATGAATTATAGATCCAACGGGGGATCCGGAGTGGTGGGATTCGGCGGTTCCGCACCGGGTAAGATCCTGGATGTGGATGTCGGAAAGGGCGCATGGCTTGTGCAGAGCAGCGGATACCTCTGTTCCGATACCACCGTCAATGTGGACATGGCATTCCAGAAGAAATTGGGAAGCATGTTCTTCGGCGGAGAGGGATTGATCCTCCAGAAGCTTTCCGGTAAAGGTATGGCATTCATCGCCGCATGCGGTGACCTCAATGTCATCGATCTGAAACCCGGAGAGGTCTACAAGGTCTCCACTTCCAACGCTGTCGCATGGGAGGAGACTGTGAAGTACGACATCACTGCCACCGGTGGATTCAAGACCGCATTGTTCGGCGGAGAGGGAATGTTCCTTACAACACTCACCGGTCCCGGAAAGATCGTCATCCAGTCGATGACGCTCGCCGATCTTGCCCAGGGTCTGATCCCATACATGCCTACGAGTTCATCGAACCGAGGTGGAGACAAAGGTGGTTTGATTGAATCCCTATTCGACAACTCGTAAGAGTACACTCGGATCCGCGATCGGTTTCCTGTTGATCGGAATCGCCATCGTGGGTGCGGTCGCACTGATGATCGCATTCCCTCAGATCGTTGACAGTATCGTTTGGATATGTGTGGTCATAGGTGCAGCCATCCTGTTGGTCTGTCTCGGTATCGCGATCCTGAGTGGTCTCTTGGTACTCCCGATGTACGTCAAGAAAGGTGAGGAGTATCAGACCAATGTCTCGTACGACCTCGATGACGTGAAGGACGTATCGGGTAAGATGGAAGGGAAGGAGGAGTGATCCTTCCCCCATCAAACTCCTTATCTACATTCATTCTATCTTGTATTCGTGAAGAGGATCCCTATCGGTTGCAAATCATTCGACGATCTCCTGGGAGGAGGTATCGAGTGTGGCAGCGTGACGTTGTTCTACGGCGAGGCAGGTACTGGTAAGACCAACATCTGTCTCCAGACTGCATACAATGTGGCCAAGACGGGGATGAAGGTGGCATATCTGGACACGGAAGGTCTGTCGTACGATAGGATAAACCAGGTGTTCGGTGACGACGAGGTCGCCAAGAGGAACCTGCTCGTATTCCAGATCCATAGTTTCGAGGAACAGGCGGACAGGATCGCCAAGGTCGTACGTCTTTCTCAGGCAAATGACAAGGTCGGATTGATCATCGTCGATTCCCTCACCATGTTCTATAGGCTCAATTCCGATGACAACTCCGTAAGGAACGAGTTGACCAAAGAGAGCGAGATGTTGCTCACCGCCGCCAGGAGGAGCGACGTCCCCGTGATGATCACCTCCCAGGTGTATACCAATATAGGCTCCGGAACCATCGAGTTCCTTGGTGGTCACGCGTTACACCACAATGCCAAGACGATCATCCGTTTGGACAAGGTGTATAAGGGCAAGCGTACCGCCACTATCATCAAACATAGAAGTCTCCCCGAAGGGAGAAAGGTTGGATACCAGATCACGGAGACCGGTATCGAGAGCGATTGACCTTAGACGTCCCTGCTCATGGAGTATTCCGCAAGGGCTATCATGAATTCCTTGTCCTCGGAATCCTCAAGACAATCCAGGCATGCTATGGAATCCTTGGTGTACTTCTTCGCCATTTCGATGGCGTAATCGTAGCTTCCGGATTCCTTCAGGATGTTCCTTGCGATCTCGATCTCCTCGTCCGTGGCGTCGATCTTTCCGAATACGGACATGAACTTGTCCAATTTCTCCGCATCCTTGATGTTCTCGCGGGCATGACACACCATTACGGTGCTCTTTCCCTTACGGATGTCGTTTCCAGCGGATTTTCCGGTGACAGAGGGGTCACCATAGATTCCAAGGATGTCATCGAACATCTGGAATGCGATTCCCAAATTCATCGCGTACTCGTGGATCTTCTCCGCAACGGCATCATTCGCACCACCGATCAATGCACCGCCGGCAGCACCTGCAGCGAAGAGGACACTGGTCTTGAGTCTGATGGTCTCAATGTAGTCCTCCATGGTGACCGTGTCGGAGTTCTCGTTGTTTATGTCCATCTGCTGACCTCTTGCAAGGTCCCAAACGGCAACACTCACCTTCTTAAGGATCTTCTTCAGGATATCGGATGGGATGTCGAGGTCCGCGATGATGTCGTATGCCTTTGCGAACAATGCGTCACCGGCAAGGATGGCTGTGGGCATACCGTAGACAACGTGGGATGTGTCCATTCCGCGACGTTTCTCGTCACCGTCCATGAGGTCATCGTGGACGAGTGTGAAGTTGTGGATGTACTCTATGGCCACGGCCAATGGGATTGCCTTCTTGCCATCGCCTCCGACCGCACGGGATGCGGCCACGACCATGCATGGCCTCATCCTCTTGCCCCCTGCATAAGGGTACTGTCTGCAGGCATCTATGAGATTGCTGGGGGCCTCATCAGCGATGTACGACCTTATGGGCGCATCCAATTCAGCAGACATCTCTTTCAACTTAGCTTTCACATCCATTTCTTCATCCCTCCGATCCATTGTTCGGTCTGTCCCAACAAGACGTATCTTTTTGTGGACAGTTCCTTGATATTGGCGGAACCGGTGAGCAGCATCGCTGCCTTCAGTTCCTCTTTGATTATCGTGAGTTTCTCCTTGACCGCTTCAGCGGATTCCATCGCCTCCGCGAGGACAAGGTTCGCGGCACCGACACATGTGGCACCCATCGCGATGGCTCTGGCCACGTCCAATCCTGTCCTGACCCCTCCGGATGCGATCAACGGGAGTTTCGTATCGGCACATTCAAGGGCCACCGGTGTTGGGATGCCCCAATCGAAGAAGGTCTCTCCGATCCTCGTCCTGATTGCATCATTCTCGTTCCTGGCCCTGTAAAGTTCCACGGCCGAGAAACTGGTGCCTCCCATACCTGCAAGGTCAACGGCCCTGATCCCGTAGCCCTCCAATTTGGAGATCGTACTCATGGAGATCCCTGCTCCCGTCTCCTTGACGATGGTCGGATAGTCGCTCGCGACCCTCTTGATGGCATCGAGACAACCTTTCGCGTTTGTGTCCCCTTCGGGTTGTACGACTTCCTGAAGGAAGTTCAGGTGGAGTGCTATGTAGTCGGCATCGATCAGTTCCATGGCCTTTTCGATATCCATCTTGCCATAGGCCCTCTTCCTGCCCTGTTCGATGAGTTGCGGTGCACCGATGTTACCTATGACGAGAGGAACATCGTAATCCCTTATGATGCGGTAGCTGTTCTCATCAACCCCGTCTATGCCTGCCCTCTCGCTACCTGTGCCCATACCGATCCCAAGGTCCGCACAGGCTTTCGCGATGTTGGCATTGATCTTCTCGGCGCCCTTGAAACCGCCCGTTATCGCAGTGACGATGAAGGGGAACTCCAATTCCCTGCCAAGTACGTTGGAGGTCGTGTCTATTTCGGAGTAGTCCACTTCCGGGAGTGCATCATGGATCAACCTGACATCGTTCCAATAGTTGTATCCCGGTTCGATCCTCTCATTGAGGCAGATCTCGATATGGTCTGCTTTTCTTGCATCGATTCCTTTCATTGAATACCTCCCTTGGCAGTCGTGCAGATGACATCCTCTCCGTTCAATGCGGAGAGAAGCCTCCCGGGGACGGTACCGTTGATCAGTACGCATTCTCTATCGGACGAGGTCATCCTGAGCATGGACATCATCTTCTCATACACTCCTCCGGTGACATCGTCCACGGTGGATCCTGACCTTACCGATTCGAGAGTGTCTATATTTACATATTCGAATAGTTTCGCATTCGGATTGTTCTTGGGATCGTCATCGAACAGTCCGTCTATGTCAGAGACGAATATGATCTTCTCGAAGTCATAGATCTCGGAAAGTCTCTCCATGATCTGATCCCCGGAACATATCGCGAATCCGAGTTCCTCATCCTGTACGACATCTCCGAACAGTACCGGCATAAGCCCCTTGTCGACCATGCTCCTGATGACGTTCCCGCCTTCGAGGGATATGGTCCTGTCGCACATCATGAAACACGATCCCGGGGGCATGGATATGGATGGTATGCCCGCGTCGTTCAGTTCCTTGATGATCATGGAATTGAGTTCCCTGACATCATAGCACACCTGTGCTACTGCGGGGATCTGATCCTTGTTGACAAATCCTGAGTTCAGAGAATGTTTCTTGGCGAGAACATGACCGAAGGATCCTGCACCATGGACAACGATGACTTCTTTTCCCGATTCCTTGATCTCGGAACAAAGTCTGGCGACTATCTCGCGGTTGAATCTGCGGTATTCCCTCTTGTCGGTGATTACACTTCCACCAAGCTTTATGAGGATCATCTTGGCAGGTTATGTCAATAAAGGTTATAATAGGGATGGATTGAACATCTGGATTTGTTCCATGATGTGGAAATAGCCAGCTTTAATCAGTTAGAAATGTAAAAGTGGCTGACAGCGTGCTCGTGTTCCCGTACGCTTGCGCAATACAGTACAGACGTGTACGCGGGCGGACTTTACTGCCGGGTTCGGAATGGGACCGGGTGTGACCCCGCCGCTATGGCCGTCAGACCAAAACTTG
>JAFVZR010000132.1 GCA_017508065.1 Candidatus Methanomethylophilaceae archaeon | reverse complement strand
GGGATGAGCAACCACGTACCATAGACGGCAGCGAACATTCCGCCACGCTCTATGTCACCGACGATGATCGCATTCATCCTGCGTTCACGGACGATACCGATGTTGGCGATATCTCCCTCCATGAGATTGATCTCCGACGGTGCACCGGAACCTTCACAGATCACAACATCGTGACCATCATACAGTCTGTCATATGCTGCGCATGACAGTGCCAGTAACTCCTTCCTACTTGGTCTGTCCCCTTTATGGACGGAACCGTTCAGAACATACTGCATCTTACCGGAACCTTCTGGCTTCAACAGTATCGGATTCATATCCGCAGTAGGTTCGATACCGCTTGCCCAAGCCTGTAACGCCTGACCCATCCCGATCTCGTCACCAGCATCCGTAACATATGAATTCAAGGACAGATTTGAACCCTTGAAGGGTACGACATCGATACCTTTCCTGTGAAGATGTCTGCACAGTATCGAACACATGATTGTCTTACCGGAATTGGAGGACGTGCCCCACACCATCAATGTCATCATTCCACCTCCAAGAACAGGTCCCTGAACAGATCCATATCAAAGGAATTCATAATGCTGGCACTTACCTTGGAAACTTCCAATTCCAAATTGACGCTATAATCAACGGACACTCCCTCCCTAACGGCATCTGGATCTATCAATCCGAGGAAGAACGAACGGAATGTGGGTAATTCCAAAACACCATGCAGGTACGTACCATACACCTTGTTCGTATCGTCACAGCAACCTTCAGTCTCACCGTCGATCATGAACAGAGGTTCACCTTTGACGTCCGAACGTGCCATGTGTATCTGATATCCGCTCACTGGCTCTCCTGTCCTTATGAACGTGCCCCTGTTCCTGACCGTGACCTTCTCCCCATCATCCCAATATGTCTCTATGTCAAGAAGACCCAGCCCTTGGATCTCCTTTGTATCTGGATCCTCGATCCCGTAAGGGTCCCTCAACACCTTACCCAACATCTGATACCCACCGCATATTCCGAGGATCGGGATCTTACCGTGTAAGGACAGGATCTTGTCTCTGAGCCCGGTATCGATCATCCACATCATATCGGAAATGGAATTCTTCGTACCGGGAAGGATGACCGCATCGCATGTATCGAGCTCCGAGGGTTCCGTGACGAATCTGACGGTCACATTCTCCCCATACAGCGGATCGATATCGGTGAAATTGGAGATCCTCGGTAGTTTGATGACACCGATGATCATGCTACCCTCTCCGATCTCCTTCACACCACGGAAACACTCTGAATCCTCCTTAGGGAGATGATTAGGGACGTGTGGCACAATTCCAAGGACGGGGATTCCAGTGAGACGTTCGATCTCTGATGCGCCTGCCCTTATCGATTCGGGGGAACCACGCAGATTGTTGTACACGACCGCTTTGATACGTTTCCTGTCCTCCTCCGGCATGAGCATAATCGTTCCAAGCAGATATGCGAAGGAACCTCCCCATTCCACATTGGTAACGAGTATACAATCCGCATCGGCCAATTCGGCGGCACGCATGTTCGCGATGTCCTTGTCATAGATGTTTATCTCGGCAGGGGATCCTGCACCCTCCATCACAACGAAGTCATACTGGCACAATAACGCATCCAGATTCTTACGAACAATGTCGAAGGAATGGTTGGGGATGAAATCAGAATAATACGAATCCACGTCATAGGTTCCGAAAACCTTACCCTCCACTATGACCTGGGACTTCATATCGCAAGTGGGTTTCAATAGGATGGGGTTCACATGGAATGATGGTTGCACACGGGCTGCTATGCACTGCAACTCCTGGATCATGGAGATCTCGTGACCGTCTGCAGTGGGTTTCGCATTAAGACTCATATTCTGGGACTTGAATGGACACACACTGTAACCCATGTTGCTCAGGATACGACATATCGCCATATTCGTGACAGACTTGCCTGCATCGGAAGTGGTTCCCAGGACCATCAATGCCTTTCCACGTTTAGAGTCGGACATAGCGACATAGTATCAATTGTTGGATATATAATCCAATTTATCAAATACATATCCGCCCCATGAACGACCGGGCACCTGTAACGGGCATGAACGACCGCGGCCCATGATGATTGTGGATATCGCTGGTACATAGTGCTGGTCCAGACCATACCTATTTAACCCATACCTCAATACACGCACTGTAACGAAAGAGTGTCTGAGTATGAGTCTCAGGCAGGAGAGTAATCGATTATGATCAGTAACTTCACGGATGTGGGCATCCCCGAAATTATCGCAAGGGCAATGGCCGACATGGGATGGAACGAACCCACACCTATCCAGGTAGCCTCCATCGAAGATGGAATGGCAGGCAGAGACCTCATCGCACAGGCACAGACCGGTACCGGAAAGACCGGTGCATTCGGATCCGTCGTCATCAGCAGGATCCCTGCCAAGAGCAAACTCCCCAGTGCAATCATCCTTCTCCCTACGAGGGAATTGGCACTTCAGGCATACGGAGAGATGTCCAAACTCTCCAAGTACACCGGTCACGTCTGCGTACCCGTCTATGGAGGAAAGGGTGCCAAGGCAGACATCGACTACCAGATCAAGGAGATCAGCAAGGGGGCTGACATCATCGCAGGAACTCCCGGAAGGGTCAAGGACCTGATGAAGCAGGGTGCACTCAACCTCGCAGAGATCAAAGTCCTCGTTCTTGACGAAGCGGACAGGATGCTCGAGATGGGATTCATCGAGGACCTCGAGGACATCATGCGCCCCATGCCCAAGGACAGACAGACCCTCCTGTTCTCTGCCACCATGGATGAGAACGTCAAGCAGCTCGCTTACGCATACACCAACGATGCCAAGGAGATCACTGTCTCACAGGACGAGATTGTCCTCGACCTCACCAAACAATATTACATCTCCGTCGGAAGGCGCAACAAATCCTGGGCACTCTGTCAGATCCTTGACATAATGAAGCCCAAGGCCATCATCTTCTGTCAGACCATCAAGATGGTGGATCTCCTTGAGGAGAGGTTGGAGAAGTTCGATTACAAGCTCGAAGCCATCCACGGTTCACTCCCACAGTCCAAGAGGGAGAGGGTCATCAACGACCTAAGGAACGACAAGATCGATATCCTCATCGCTACCGATGTCGCAGCCAGGGGAATCGACATCGAGGACATCACCTGTGTCATCAACTACGACATGCCCGAGAGCGTAGACACCTACATCCACAGGATCGGAAGGACCGGACGTGCAGGAAAGGAGGGAACCGCCATCTCCTTCGTCACCTCCGGTGAGGAACACCTCGTCACTGAATTCCAGAGAAGGGTCGATATGGTCATCGAGAAGATGCTCGTTCCCGAGGACCCCAACATCAAACCCAG
>JAFVZR010000131.1 GCA_017508065.1 Candidatus Methanomethylophilaceae archaeon | reverse complement strand
GGGCATATATCTTGTGAACCAATCTCCTTCCGGACTGAACGTTTCGCGCGTACGTTTGGATATGTGACCTTATGATGTGAGTATATCGTACACTCCGTTTCGTTCGGACCAATCAATTTAAACCGACGGATGTTCATGTCGTATCGTCATCGGATAGAACGGTCCGGAACGTCACGCAAGGTCAAAATGATGTTTCATCAGTGTCGAATCGATTAAGATAAAGTTTGAAAGTGTTGTCAAACGTATCCATGATCGATATGGAGCTGTGAACTCAGGAGATTAATCTTTGAGTGTGTTGTCGGACCGAACCTGTCGACAGACCGTTCGTTCGTTGACACTTCTACCAAACAAAGATGGGTTGGGGCGATAGCCCCTAGTTTAATAATCAGCGGTGGCTGAACACGCACTGGATTCCGGTCGGGTCCTTCTTGACGACCTTTGCGAATCCGACCCTCTCGAACTGGACCATATCGTTGTTCTCGTCGAGGAGTGCCTTCTCCGCGTATCCCTTCGCGACGGTTCCGTCGGGCATGAGAATGGTCGCTTCGACGTTGTCCCTTCCGACCCACTGCACTGCCTTGAATCCGTTCCTGAGGATGGACACGTCGTTTCCGGAGTACTTGGCGGGCATGCCGTAATCGATGTTGCAGAGGTCCTTCAACCTGACCTTTCCGGATTCGGAGAACATCTTGGAATCGGTGGCGGAGACGAACACGGTCCTCGGATCGACGATCTCGTACTTCCTGTCGCCTCTCTCGGGGTGATCGGGGTGGAGGGGTGCGCTTCCGGTTATGACATCGATTCCGTCGATGTCGTATCTGACGGGGTCCTGTACGAAGAAGTACCTGTTGGCATCGGTATCGATGATGTCCCTGTTCATTCCGTAGAGGTTCTGCCAGGAGAACTCGATGTCGACCTGTTTCATACCGGCCTCGACCCAATACCTCCTGATGGCCTCGGGCCTGATTCCGCGTCTCTCCAATGCCCTGACGGTTCCGGTCCTCACGTCGTCCCATCCGGAGTACTCCCCGTCGAGGATGCTCTTCCTGATGAGGGAGGTCTTCAGGACGGTGTCGGGGATGTTGACCAGTCCGTAGTGGTAGAAGTGGGGCTTCTTCCAGCCCATGTAGTCGTAGATGTACTCCTGCCTGTGGGTGTTGTTGAGGTGGTCCTTACCCCTGATGACGTGTGTCATTCCCATGAGGTGGTCGTCGATGGCGACCGAGAGGTTCATCATGGGGTATGCGATGTACTTCTGGCCCACGCGGGGGTGGGGTGTCCTGACAAGTCTGAGTGCGACGAAGTCCCTGACGGCGGGGTTGGGGTGGGCGATATCCGTCTTGACGACGACGATGGCCTCTCCGTCCTCGTATCCTCCGGACATGAATCTGTCGTAGCGTTCCATCTGCTCCTCGATGGGAAGGTCCCTGCAGGGGCAGGCGGTCTTAGCCTCCTTCTTCTTTCTCCAGTCCTCTGCGTCGCAGGTACAGACGTATGCATGTCCCTGTTCCATCAGCTGCTTGGTGATCTCGTAGTACTTCTCGAACCTGTCGGACTGTATGTAGAAATCGGTGATCTTGACACCGAGCCACTCGAGGTCCTCGGGGATCATATCGTATGCCTCGGGGTCTATCTTCTCGGGGTTGGTGTCCTCGAACCTGCAGATCAGCTTTCCGCCATATCTCTTGATGTACTCGTCGTTGAGGATGGATACCCTGGTATGTCCGATGTGGAGGGGTCCGGATGGTCCGGGGGCGATCCTCATCACGACGGGTCCGTCCACTCCGTCGAGAGCAGGAAGCTCGTAGGTCCTCTCCTTCTTCTCCTTCTTGGCGAGGAGTGCGGGGTCGGAGTTCTGCAACGCTGCGGTCTGTGCATCCAATCCCATGGCATTGACCTCCTCCACGATGGAGTTGATCAACGGGATGATCTCGGCGTCTCCTGGCAGCAGGCACCGGCAATCCCTATTT
>JAFVZR010000130.1 GCA_017508065.1 Candidatus Methanomethylophilaceae archaeon | reverse complement strand
TACAACGACATCGAGGGTGTCAAGGCACTCATGGACAAGGATGTCGCCGCCGTTCTGTTGGAGCCCCTGCAGGGTGAGGGGGGTGTGAACCCCGGAAACCCCGAGTTCTTCAAGACCGTCCGTGATATCTGTACGGATAACGGTTCCCTGATGATCGTGGACGAGGTACAGACCGGAATGGGCCGTACCGGAAAATGGTTCGGAATCGATAACTTCGGTGTAGTGCCAGATATCATATCCATGGCCAAGGCACTCGGATCCGGAATGCCCATCGGAGCGATTGCTACCACAGATGAGCTTTACGGGACGCTTTCCCCCGGGACCCACGGTACCACGTTCGGAGGAAATCCATTGGTCACCGCATCGGCATCCGTCACCATCGATATCATGAAGGAGGAGAGATTGGTCGAGAACTCCTACGAGATGGGAGCTTATTGGCGTGACAAAATCTCCAAGATAGAGTCGGACGAGATCGTGGACATCCGCGGTCTGGGTCTCATCACCGGTATCGAGATGAGGACGAAGGCCAACGATTTCCGCAAGTACTGTCTCGAGAACGGTGTCCTGGTGAACGTGTGTCACGGAAATACCGTCCGTCTCATTCCTCCGCTGATCATCGGAAAGGAACACTGCGATGTGCTCGTCGGATTGATGAGGGATTTCCTTCAGTGATGGACAATACTGTCTTTTTCACACAAACTTCTTCTTATTTTTGTCTGAGTTCGGACATTTATTAAATATGTGCAATTCGATACATTTCACATGAGCAAAACGACTGCCAAAGAGAGCCTGGCCGAGAAGACCCGCATTTACATCGACGCACACCCCAGCATCAAGGATTGTGTATCGAAAGGACTCATCAACTATTCCTCGCTCGCAAGGATCATCATGAGGGATCTCGAACTCGATAACGAGGAGGCGGTCATGATCGCATGCAGGAGGTACGCGAGCAAGCTCAGTACCACCACCGATCACGAGCTCAACATCCTCAGGATCCTCAAGAACAGCTGTCTCGAGATGAGGACCAAGACCTGTATCGTCACCGCAAAGAACGATTGGACCGTCCTCAACAAGATGGACTATCTCTTCAAGGACCTTTGGAACCAGAATTCCATCATGCAGGTCGTACAGTCCGCTTCCGCAATCACCATCATCGCGGACAAGTCCATGAAGAACAGGGTCGTCGACACCGTCAGTAAGTTCAACATCATCAAGGTGAGGGAGAACCTCGTCGAGATCGCCGTCAAGAGTCCCGAGAAGATCGTGGACACCAGCGGGGTCATCGCATACCTCATCACCAACCTTTCCGACGCAGGTATCAACATCGAGGAGACCGTCAGCTGTCACACCGATACCATCTTCATCGTAAGCGAATCGGACATGATCAACGCATACTCCGTTCTCAACAAATGTATCCAGAGTGCGGAGACCATCGTAAGGGATTGATCGCTCTGTCCGATCTCTGGATGGTGATGTGTTGGAACACAACCTGTTCGTACTGAACGAGTATTCGAGCAGACGTATCGACGTGGACGGAATGAGGCGTAAGGCCGAAACCGTCTTCGGAGATGATTTCCGATTCATCTACATAGGCGGAGTCCACGATTATAAGGATGCGATCCGCGAGGCCGCAGAGAGCGGTGAGGATGTACGCATCTATGCATGCGGCGGGGACGGCACTTTGAACAGTGTCGCACAGGAGGTCATCGGCCACGATAACCTTTCCCTTACCAACATCGCCTGTGGTACTGGAAACGACTATCTGAAGAGGTTCGATGACATCGCCCCCTTCTATGACATCCTCTCGTTCGCTGAGGTCCGTGAGTCGAAGGTGGATGTGATCCGTCTCAACGACCTCTATTCGGTGAACGTGGCCTGTTTCGGTCTTGATGCGAACGTATGCGATGTGTACGAGAAACTCCGCCCTATAAGATTCATCGGCAAGTTCGGATATCAGTTGGGTTGTGTCGTCAGCATATTGAAAGGTGTCTCACAGAGATGCAAGGTGGAGCTGGATGACGGTTTCGTCTATGACGGATATGTCGCTCTTGTGTGCATATGTAACAATGGTTGGTACGGCGGATCCTACAACCCCGCCCCGGAGGCCAATGTCAAGGACGGTCTTCTTGACGTCATCGTCTGTAAGAAGATCTCCCGTTTCACGATGGTTCGCATCATCGGCAAGTACAAGAAGGGGAGGCGTAACGAGATCCCGACCAAGTATCTGGAGCACCATAGGGTCAGATCCCTAAGGATCAACCCCTATGGTAGAGCCCCTTTCAACATCGATGGCGAACTGATCTCCGAGGATCATGCGGATATAGAGGTCCTTCCAGGGAAGTTACGTTTCTTCTATCCAGCATCCGTCAATGAGATCGATCCCTGATCATGCGTCATCGTTGCAGTCGGTGAACTGCGAGTTGTACAGTTCGCTGTAGAATCCTCCTAATTCCATCAGCTCATCGTGCGATCCCTGTTCGATGATGTTACCTTCCTTCATAACGAGGATCAGGTCGGCATTGCGGATGGTGGACAACCTGTGAGCGATGACGAACGATGTCCTACCTTCGGTGAGTCTGTCCATCGCGGCCTGGATGTCCTTCTCCGTTCTCGTATCGACGGAGCTGGTGGCCTCATCGAGGATCAGCAACGGTGCGTTCTCCACCATCGCACGTGCGATGGTGATCTGCTGTCTCTGACCGACGGAGATGGCGGCATTGTCGTTGAACACTGTGTCGTACCTCTCCGGTAGTGAGTCCACGAACTTCTTCAGACCGACAGCTTCACAGACCTCGTCCAACCTCTCATCGGATACCCCTTCCTTGCTGTAAACCAGGTTCTCCCTCAGTGTACCCTCGAAGAGCCAGGTGTCCTGGAGTACCATGCAGAACAGATTATGAACATTCTCTCTGGTGATGTCCTTGGTGGAGACATCGTCTATCAGTATGTCTCCGCTGTTGGTCTCGTAGAACCTCATCAACAGGTTCACCATCGTGGTCTTTCCCGCACCTGTGGGCCCGACTATCGCGACCTTCTGACCGGGTAGTACCGTGGCACTGAATCCGTGGATGACCTCCTTGTCGGGAAGGTATCCGAAGTGCACATCCCTGAATTCGACCTTACCTTTGACATCGATCAGTGTCTGGGTCTTATCATTCTCATTCTCAAGCTCCTTTTCGTCGAGGAGTTCGAAGACACGCTCGGATGCTGCTGCGACGGACTGCATAACGATCACTGCCTGAGATATCTGGGACAATGACTGTGTGAAGAACCTCACATACATCATGAATGCGACTATGACTCCGAAACCGATGGTTCCGTTGAGGTACAGTGTGGCACCGACTACACAAACCACCACATATCCGAGATTGCCGACGAATCCCATGAGCGGCATCGCAAGTCCTCCGAGGAACTGTGATCTGAAACCGCTGTTACGGAGACTCTCGTTGATCTCGTCGAATCTCGTCTTGGCTTCCGATTCTCCGGAGTATGTCCTAACGGTGACATATCCGGTATAGATCTCCTCGACCAATCCGTTCATCCTTCCGAGGTCCGCCTGTTGGCGGCTGAAGTACTTCTGTGAACGTGACATGATCAGGGCCATGAACACGAATCCGATGATACTCGTCAGTATGGCGGCTATCGCCATGATGTGGTTCGTGTAGAACATCATCGCCACGGAACCGACCAGGGTGGCGATCACGGTGATCAGTGTGCTGATACTCTGGTTCAACGACTGTCCTATCGTGTCCACATCGTTGGTCACACGACTCAGCATATCTCCCGTGGTGGTACGGTCGAAGTAGCCGAGAGGCATCCTGTTGACCTTACGCGAGATGTCCGTACGCAGTCTGGATGCGGTACGTTGTGTGACTGTGGCGAGGATGAAGTTCTGGACCATCATCATTACCATGCTGATGACGTACAACGATGCCAACAGGATACCGATCCTGAATATGGCATCCATGTCCACCTTGCCACTGAATATTCCATCCTCTATGATGTCCGTCATCTCGCTCAGAAGGTCCGGGCCGATGAGAGAGATGACCGTGGAGACGAATGCCAGAACAAGTGCCAGTAGGAACCATTTCCTATAGGTTCCCATGTACTTCAGGAGTGATGACCATGCTTTCCTGAAATTCTTCACATTGGTGTCACCGATGGGAGGGCCCCTCCTACCGTTCATACCTCTGCGACGTTGTGGAGGACTCATAGTCCCGCCTCCTCGTCACTCATCTGCGAACGTACGATGTCCAGATATGTGGGACAGTTGTGCAACAGTTCGTCATGCTTGCCGATGCCCACCATCTTGCCCTCATCCAGAACTATGATGCGGTCGGCGTTCATGATCGTACCTACCCTCTGTGCCACGATGATGCATGTGGCACCTTCTATCTGTCTATGGAGTTCCTCTCTCAGGATGCGGTCCGTCTTATAATCGAGGGCGGAGAAGGTATCGTCGAAGATGTAGATCTCCGGGGACTTGCATATCGCACGTGCGATGGATAGACGTTGTTTCTGTCCGCCGGACAGGTTGGTTCCGCCCTGTGCGACATCGGATTGATACCTGTCCTCCAACTTATCTACGAATTCTTTCGCTTGTGCGATGGATATCGCTCTCTCCACGTCCTGTTCAGTACGTTCCGTGGAGGTCGAACCATAGTTCACATTGGATCCTATCGATCCTGCGAACATGAATGCCTTCTGCGAGACGTATCCAACCTTATTGCGTAATGTATTCAGGTCGTAGTCGCGAACATTCACCCCATCGACTTCCACCGTACCTCCGGTAACATCGTAGAGACGAGGTATCAGATTGATCAACGTGCTCTTTCCCGAACCGGTGGCACCGATAAGAGCCAGTGTCTCACCTTTGGTGACTTCGAAACTGATGTTGCTCAATGTATCGGCTGATGCGCCAGGATATCTGAACGAGACATCCTTGAAGACCACTTTCCCTGTTGTGCCAGTATCTTCTTTCATATCTCCGCTGACAATGGATGGTTCGGTGTCTATGACCTCTTGTACACGTTTCGATGCTACGGATGCACGGGGGAGGATCATGAAGATGACCACCAGCATGATGAATGACATCACAACCTGCATCGCATAGGACGAGAACACGACCATATCTGCGAACAGTACGAACTGCTGGGTCATATCGGATGCACCGGCGATGAGAATCGCACCTATCCAATAGATCGAAAGGCTCAATCCGTTCAATATCGCTGACATTCCGGGCATCATGAAGGACATCGCCCTCTGAGTGGAGAGGTTCGTGTCGGTGAGTTCCTTGTTGGCGTGTTCGAACCTATCATCCTGGTACTGTTCCGCATTGTATGCGCGTATGACCCTGATTCCGGTGATGTTCTCTCTGGTGACCCTGTTGAGGTTATCGGTCAACCACTGTATCCTCTTGAATTTAGGTATTACGAAGACCATCACACATGCGATGATACACATCAGGGAGAATATTGCGATCGCAGTAGCGGTGGTCCATTCGATGTTCTTGCTGTAGATCTTGGAGATCGCCCATGCAGCCATGATCGGCGCCTTGATCATGACCTGCAGTCCCATCGCCATCGTCATCTGGATCTGTGTGATGTCATTGGTCGAACGTGTGACAAGGCTCGGGATGGAGAAACGGTCCATCTCCTCCATGGAGAATGATTGGACCTTGTCGAATTCCAGTTTACGAAGACGTTTGGACAAGGATGTTGCGACATAGGATGCCATCACGGCACAGATCACCGTTGCTATCAGGGAGCCGAATGCACACAGGAGCATCCAGAATCCTTCCGTAAGGACCTCATGCACCTCACCACCGGTGCTGATGATGGTGGTGATCTGCGTCATGTAATCTGGGATCTCCAGTTCGAGATACACGTTGACGACAACGGCCAGTACACACAATGCTGCGATGAACCATTCTTTCTTCGTTACATATTTGAGAATCATACGGCGCCTCTGATGATTGAGCCATCGAGTATACGTATATAAGCGTGTTAATTGGAAGAAGATGGCGGTAATCCGCCGTTTAGATCAACACGAGAAGAAGTGCTGCGACTACCGCATGTATGACAGCGAATACCCAAACCAGTTTGAATTTCGGTTTCTTTGTCTTGTGTCTGAAATAGTACATGCCTGCGAGGGAGCCCCATGGTGCTATCGCTGCTACAGTCAACAATGTGGATTCCGGTATCCTCCACGCATCCCTCTGTGCCTTCCACTTATCCACTGCGTACACGATGAACGCGACGAAGTTCAGGATGAGGAAGATCAACGGTATCAGTACCGCATAGTCTGCCATGTGCTCCGTATCGACGTTTCATTATTAGATAGGTAGGATTCCCTTACGCCAATCCAGACGGTCGTCCGCATATGACCTGGCAAGGAGTTCGTCGGGAACGAACCTATCGAACTTCCCGAAACGAAGGTTGATCCTGGATCTCAGAATCGATTCCACAGGGTCCGTTGCCGATATACGGTCACATTCTTCGGACAGTTCCTTCGGGGACAGTTCCGTCATGATCCTGATTACATACGGTTCGAATGAGTACAACACCTTCACTTCGGGGATCGTCTCCAGCATCAATCTCAACGTACGGTATGCTCTGGAACCGTTCCACACATGGATGTGCATGATCCCTCCCGCCATGACGAATCCGTCTGTGGCCGATTGCGAGAACCTCCCTCTTGTGTCCATCAATGCATCCTTGGCGGAACCCGTGAGACGTTCGTCGACCTCCATGGATGACATGATATCCCTCATACGTTCGGAGACGATCGGATGCACTTCGGGGATCATCCCGCGCCCGGTGGTAACGGAACCATCGGGGGCAGGTTCCACTTCCGCTTTCCTTCCCGTGTTGTCCACCGAACGTACGATCCAAAGTTGGTCAGCGACATTTATGATGTCCCCTATCTCGGGGATACCTTCTACATTTCCGATCATCTCTCCGTTGTGGAAGATCTCGGTCTCACCCAGTGAACGGAAGACCGTATGGAAATCCTTGGAGAAAGCGATCCTCTCTCCTTCCGTACCTATCAACAGAGTGTCATCGTCCATGACCGTCAATATCCTTTGGGCGATCATGTGTCTCAACAACTTCCTGTACTCGTCACGTGCGATGTTCCTGAACGGATACTGTGAAAGTACGTCCCTTTCGAGGTCCACCCATTTGGCACCCACTCCTGCCCTGAGATATTCCAACGTCTGATGGAGGAGAAGACCATAGGGTCTCGATGATATGTTCGGTGGTTCGGACCATCCTTCATCCACGGCCAATTGTACTTCTGCGATCGCTTTGATGAGGTTCATGCGCAACATTTCCGGGGATGCCTTCCTGTCCTCATCCTCACGACACATTATGGCCAGAGTCTGAACGTTACCGCGTCTTCCTGAACGACCCATCCTCTGTAGGAGGGAAGAGCATGAGTGCGGTGCATCGATCTGTACGATCCTGTCCATGTCCCCGATGTCTATTCCCATCTCCAGGGTGGATGTGGCAACCACCGTCACATTCGGTGTGGAGGAGTTCAGGGCGGATTCAGTAGCCTTCCTCTTTTCCTGTGAGAGGCGTCCGTGATGCAACATGACCTGTCTGTTGGAACCCATCCTGTCCAAGACCTTCTTCATGGACCTGTAGGTCTTCTCGACGGTATCTCTGCTGTTGGCGAAGACAATGCACCTGTTACGGTCGGTCACCTGCAGGAGTTTCCTGTAGTAGTCGGCCATCGCGTCGTTCCTGGGTTTGACACCTTCCACTGCGTCAGTTCTGGGAAGATGATGGTACGATATCGCTACGTTCCTCTTGGAATCGCCGTCCCCTTCGATGACCATCACGTTAGCATCCCTGTTGGAGCGGATCCATTCCCTGGCAACGTCCAGGTCGGATATCGTCGCAGACAATCCCAATCTCCTCGGATGGCACGATGCGATATTTTCGATACGGTCCAGACAGCATAGTAGTTGTAATCCTCTTTCCGAATCCATGAACGCGTGCATCTCATCGATGATGACGAATCTGAGGTCAGAGAACATCCTCCTCGCCGAATCGGGGTCCCCTCCGACTAGTGCCTGCAGGGATTCCGGTGTCATCTGAAGGATCCCTTTCGGATCATCCTTCAACCTGTCCTTGATGTACCTGTCAACATCCCCGTGCCATCCTGTGACGGTTATGCCCGACCTCTCGAGTATCCGAGAGATCCTGGAATACTGGTCGTTGATCAATGCCTTCAACGGGCTGATGTACAGTGCACCTATGCTCTCCGACGGTTCATCATATAAGGAGGCGATGACCGGGAACAAAGCTGCTTCCGTCTTTCCGCTCGAAGTGCCCGATGAGATTATGATGTCGTCGTCGGATAACATCATGTTGTCGAACGTTTCTTCCTGTATCCTTCTGAAGGATTCCCACCGGTTCTCGTGAATGTACTCCTTGAGGAATTCTGGAAGTTCCGAGAACAGTCCGCTCATGCCTCCAGGTCTCCGAACAGGTCGTTGTCGGGATTGCGGTCAGCTTCCACGTTCCTGCCTTCGATAAGGTCGTAGAAGGGGGCATCGGGATTCTGTTTCATGGTGTCCATCAGACTGATGAGGTCCCTGGTGATCTCCCTAGGTGTGACCAGGGATGCAGATACCGATGACGATATCGCTTCGCGGAGGTAGTCCTCCAACATCTGGTCGTCGATTCCGGATTGCCACCCGTATCTGAGTTCGTAGAGGTCCCTGATCGTCTTGATCAGGACGAACACATCCTCGTTGCTCAATGGACGTAACGTCATTACCGGGCCCATGTAGTTGTCCACGTTGTTCTCGTAACGGCCTGCGGACAATCTGGAACGCAAAGCCTCGTAACTGTACAGACCTCTGTTGGGATCCTCGATGAATTCCGGTGTACCGCACACGTATACGGAAAGGTGCGTTGCCTTACCCTGCATAATGTCGTTGAGGATCGTGAGCATACGTTCGTAGTTGTTCGAGCGGGAGATCTTGCTCTGTAGTTTGTACAGTACGACGGCCTCGTCGATGAAGACTATCAATCCCTTGTATCCTGCCAATACAGAGATCTCCGCCCAGATCTTGATCATATCGTACCAATTGGAGTCGTCGGGTATGTTCCCGATGCCCAGGTCGTGTTTGGAATCCTTCTTGGTATCGTATTCGCCCTTGAACCATCTGAGGGCATCGCTCCCGTCACCGTCGGTCATGGTGTCCCTGAGGTATTCGGACATAGCGATGGAGACGTCCTTGGCGAACGGGAGGTGTGACAGGTTCTGAGGGACCATCTTGAGGTGGGAGCAGGACCTTTCGAGGTCATCCGTCCCGTCCTCCGATTCCAACGACCTCTCTATGTAATCCTGTATAACGGACTCCATGGCTCCGCCGTCCGGTTTGGACTTGACGGCCATGTTCTTGACCAATTCTCTGTAGGTTGCGAGACCCTCGTTCTTTCCGCCGGTCAGTCTGCGATTGACGGACAGGTCTGCATCCATCACCACGAACCCTTCGTCCATGGCCTTGTTGCGTACCATCTGCATGAGGAAGCTCTTACCGTTACCGTAACGTCCGGAGATAATCCTGAACGCACCTCCGCCCTCCTTGGTGGTCTCCATGTCACTGATGAACGTCTCGGTCTCCTTCCTCCTGCCTACTGCGATGTACTCCAATCCTCTTCTAGGTACGACACCGGATGACAATGCGTTCATCATCGCGACAAGTGTTCTCTTAGGCACGTCCATCATCGATCATCTCCTCTATCTCATCAAGATAATCCTCTATCAACGTTCCGTCTTCTAATATTATGTCTCCGACCATGTCCATCGCGAGGGTGTTGACCTCCTTCTCGATGGCCGTTCTGCGGAGTCCGTTCCTCTTGAGGAACGAATCGGATGAACCATCCATTATGGAAACGATGTATCCTCTCATGATATCTGTGAGGGAGGCGGACAGTCCCTCCCATCCGGTGGCCGGTTCAGTCGTATGTTCCACGACGTCGGGGACCGTATCCTCGATCGGTTCATCATCGACACGCATCATCCTGGTGACGGCATCGAGGTCCTTCTGCGACTCCTCTATCCGTTCCGGGTCCAGAGAGAACCCTGCATCCTCGAGTCTGATCCTCCCATCGAGGAATCCCTGTGTGACGTTGATGGCGGTGATGGATACGATATCGTCATCCGATTCGGAATACGCCCTCATACATCCGCAACCACAGAGCATGATGACGAGTGCATCCCTCAATATCCCGCCGACGGTGCTTGTCATCAGGTCCTTCGGGTACATGACGTTGAACCTCCTCCTGTTGCCATAGTATATGAGTCCGTTATAGACGTCCGATCCACTTCTCGTTGGTTTCAGGGTATCCTTGAGCCTGTATCCGTCATCGTTCCTGCTCAATGTGACATCTATCTCGGATATGATCCTGCGATAGAGTGCATCATAGGGTATGTCATCGGAAAGGTCGGCCTCGATGTAGAAGAGGTTCATCAGATTGCGTACGGAAAGGTGACCGATACCCTCGGTGCACAATGCATCGTATGTTTGGAACATCATCAGTTCCCTGTCCCTCAGTATCTCCACCTTCGGTAACGGGATCTTGTTCAGTACGGCGTAACATACGCATGCGTCCCCGATGGTACCGATCTGCAGGATGTTGACGTCCTTGTATTCCGAGACCAGACGTGACATGAGGGCCAGGTCGTTCTTGGGGTCCTTGTTGAAGGTTATGAGTTCGGATACGAACAGACGTATGTATCCCATATCGGATTTTAGGAACCTTCCTCTGCGTACGTTCTCCCGCCAATGGAGGTAGTAGTTCAGGGCCTCGGGGGACATCGCACGGTACGACGGGGTCCAGATTCCAGATTTGACGTAATCCGAAGGCGTTCCTCTCTTGGATGCGTGTTCCGCCATCTCCTCCTTGGTGGCGGTATCGATGTACACCATCCCGCCTGGAAGTATCGTACAATCGATGACCGGTGTCTCCTCCCATGCAGCCGGGAGACGCTTGATCCTACTCCTCTTCACCATCTCGCCGGATCAGAAGTTGGGATCATCAGCCAGTTCGTTGACCAGCATGGAGATCATGTAACCTGCGTTGAGGTCGAAAGCGGCCTCCGGTTGAAGCGACCTCACGTATGATGTGTAGTACTTCTCCTTCAGGATGGCAAGGAGTTCCTCGTCGGACCTGCCTTCCCTGTGTCCGTACACGATCTCCTTGGCCCCTTCGATCGCGAGGTCCTTGGAGGACCTGAGGAGTGATTTGCATCTCTCCCCCTCCGCGAGTCCTGTGTGGGGAATGAGCATCCTGTCGATGTCCAATGCCAATGCCCTGTCGATGGAGTCGATGCTCATCTGATATCCGACGAGGTATTGGGAAGCGAGCTTGTCGTCACCGATGTACACTCCGAGGGTCTCACAGGAGAGCAGGAGCCTCTCCTCTTCGGAATAGAATCCGATGGAGCATTTGGTGTGTCCGGGGAATCCGCACACCTTGAATCTGAAATCGCCGAGGTCGACGACGTCATCGTCCTTCACGACGATATCCACACGGAGCATGTCTGTGAGGTCCTCGTATTCGTTACCGTCATAGGTCTCCCTGGCGGCCTCGTTCATCCTCCTCATGACCTTCTTGGCACCGTCCCTGACGATGACGTTGGCGGTATGGTCGTTGGCGACGACCTTCACATCGGGGTATGCTCTGGTTATGTAGGGTGTTCCGGAAAGGTGATCGTAATGTGAGTGTGTGAGGAGGATGTAATCCAACTTCCTGTCCCCAAGTACCTTCCTTATGTTCTCGACCATCTGTTCGGCACAGAATGCGAATCCGTTGTCGAGAAGGAACGTGGTGTTCTCGGATACGAAGAGGAAACCTTCACCGCCGATGACAGGGCCTACGTTAGTGACCTTGTAATCGACATTCTTACCTTTGACCTCCATGGTCTCCATGCAATCCAATCTTGTATCCATATTCATGACACCCTAATCGTTCTCCATATTATCGCGATATATAAGGGATACATTGGATGGGGCGTACATCCTGCAAACTATATCTAGTCTGGAAAGGATTATCCGGAAATCACGTAGGTGATGTACTGGGTTCTTCCGTACCCGGTCGTATGGTCTGAGATGGGATAGAATGCTGGCACAGGATTATATCGGATTGTTGCTCGTGTACCTCATCATCGTCGCATCCTTGGGTGTGGCATTGTTGGTCGAGCATCACGATAGGGACATCAATGTCCGTAAGATCGTCCATATAGGAGTCGGTAACTTCGTCTTCGTATGGTGGATGTTCAGTGCCGGATGGATAATGTTGGCATTCTTCGCCATTCCCTTCGGTATCATCCTGTTCTTCGCGATGTTCCGTAACAACGTGATCGGAAGGGGAAAGCTCGGGGAACTGACGGTGGATAAAGGTCATTCAAAGGGTCTCTTCTTCTATGTGGTCAGTATAGCGGTGATGATCGTATTCTTCTTCCCTGAACATTGGTTGGCCGCATCCATCGGTATCGTAGCCATGACGTACGGTGATGGTGTGGGGTGTATAATCGGAAAGAGGTTCGGTAAACACAGGACCATCCACGGTAAGACGTTCGAGGGTTCGATAGGTGTATTCTTAGGTACCTTCGTATCCGCACTGTTGGTTTCGGCATTGTATCTATGGCTGTCATCGAACGGACACTTTGTGGGTGACGTGAAGCCCATCCTGCCGATCTGGGCATCATGTGCCATAGCCGGATTGTGGTCATCCTTGTTGGAGGCCATCTGTCCCGGGGAGTTCGACAATCTTGCGATCCCGCTTTCGACCGCATTGATACTGGTA
Organism: Candidatus Methanomethylophilaceae archaeon; assembly: GCA_017508065.1. Taxonomy (GTDB): domain Archaea; phylum Thermoplasmatota; class Thermoplasmata; order Methanomassiliicoccales; family Methanomethylophilaceae; genus SIG5. The sequence continues at coordinate 11,955 of JAFVZR010000130.1, read as the reverse complement.
CTGTTGGGGTTGTAGTATGACATGGTATGTCGTGGATGGTATGGACGGTTCCGGCAAATCGACGGCCGGCGAGATGCTCAAGTCATATCTGGAGTCGGATGGCAGAAAGGTCCTCGATATAACGCACCCTACGGAACACAGGTTCGTGGGAAGGGTGGCGGACAGGTTCCTCCACATGGAGGGCGGAAAGTTCTGGGAGATGTTGGCGGCCATATTCTACATAATGGATGTGGTGACATCGTTGTTCTACGTCCGCAGACACGGCAAGGGGTACGATGACATAATCTTCATCAGGTACAGTCTCGCTGTTGCTTACGTTCCAACATCGATGGTGCCCATGACATATCGTATCGTAGAGACGATACTTCCAGTACCAGATGTGAAGGTGTTCGTGGACGTATCCCCGGATGTGGCATTCGAGCGTATCAAGGCTCGTGGCGAATCATTGGAACTGTTCGAGACTCCCGACAGGTTGAGGAAGACGAGAGGTAAGATCATGATGATTTCAGGTGACTGGAACATAGTGGATAACTCCGGTTCGGAAGCTCATCTCGAAGAGCAGATCATAGATATCCTGAAATCTGAGGTGAAAGAATGAGGGATCCAACACATCTCTTCGAAGGGACTGTATCCGAACGTGCCATGAAAGTGGCGGATGTCATATCATTGATCTCACAACCCCCATTCCTCGCAGTGGCGGCGTTCATACTTCTGAATCTCAATGTACCAGATATCTTGGATCAACTCATCTATGATCTGATATGCGTCGTGTGCGCACTGGTGATACCCGTCGGTGTGATCCTATATTTCGGCAAGAAGCACGGGAACAAGGACATGGACGTGGAGAGGAGGGAGGACAGGTTCCAACCTCTGGTCATTGGTACGCTGGGTTATGTGCTCGGAGCCATCCTGCTCTATGTTCTGGACGCACCCGATATCGTTTGGGTGTTGATGGTCTGTTATGCTGTGGTGACGGCTACGATCACAGTCATCACACTCTATTGGAAGATCAGTATCCACGCATGCGGTTGTGTCGGACCCTCTATCGCCATGACGTTACAGTTCGGACCCATCGGAGCACTCTATTTCCTTTTCCTTCCGTTCACCGCTTGGTCGAGGTATGTCAAGAGGAAGCATACTCCGGCACAGTTGGTCTGCGGTGCATTGTTGGGCGCGGTCCTTTCAGGGGTCCTATTCACCGTTCTGCTTTGATCGGCTCATTGACCTTCGAATGAGCCAGCATTGTCCTTCACGATGAGGGAGAACACTCCGCTCACGAACGATATGGCCGCCCCGATCAACATCGTGATGGTGAACCCGTCCATGAACACGTCCTTCGTCAGCATATCGATGGGAATTCCACCGGCACCTGCGAGTGCGGTGAACATTGCAGCGAAGAGTACTGTTCCGATGGTGGATCCAAGGTAGGCTGATTCATTCAACATGGTGGATCCCATCTCCTTGCTCTCCCCGACTGTACTTTCGATGACTCTGGAGCACATGGGTCCACCTGCGAATGCCCACATCATTCCCATACATACGAGTGCCAGTACGAACAGGGGCATGTTGAGACCATCCATGAACGCAAAGATGACCATTGCAAGTGCCAGCATAAGGCAGCTGGTAACACAGAACCATTTCCTCCCTACTCTGTCGGACCATCTTCCGATGGGCATTCCAACGATCATCGTGATCAAGGCGGGGATGAAGAGGAACAATCCCGTCTTGGTGCTGTCGAATCCAAGGGACACGGACATGTAGAACGGAAGGAGGTATGCCAGGCCCATGTACACTACGTTCACCAGGAAATAGACCAATATGGAAAGGTTGTACGCCGAATGTCTGAATATGGAAAGGGACAGTAATGGCTCGTCCGCCCTGATCTCGTGCAATGCGAAGGCTGTGATGAATGTAATGAACACGACTCCGGATGCGACCATGATCATCTGATCCCCAAGGTTCTCGAACAGGAACACGAGTCCTACAATGGCGATGAAGAGTGTGGTTGCACCAAGGTAGTCCACCTTGATCTTTTCCTCATCCCTCTCCTCCTCGGGCAGATGGATGTGTAACAGCAAAATCAGGATGATACCGATCGGAACATTGATGTAGAATATCCAGTGCCAGGACAATGAACTGACGAGGATGCCTCCGAGTGCGGGACCTATGGCCGCACCGACGGAGTATCCGATGGTGACGACCGCCAATGCATAACCGAGTACGTGTGCGGGAAAGAATCTGACACAACACATGGGGATCGTGGCACCCATCATGGCCGCGCCGATTCCCTGTGCGATACGGGACACGATCAACATCATGAAAGACGACGACATTCCGCAAGCGAGCGAACTGATGGCGAACACAGCGATTCCGGACAGAAGTACTAGTCTTATCGATGTGTTCTTCGCAATCCTTCCGAAAAGTATGAGGGTTCCTGCCATCATCATGAGGTAGGCTACGGAAACCCAGGATGCGGTCGATACGTCCACGCCCATATCGGAAGCGATTGTGGGCAATGCGACCGCAACGATGGTTCCGTCAAGACAATCCATGAGGCCTACGAATCCAATCAATAGCAGTAGCAATGTGCCCTTCTTATCCATGTTCTCCTGTTCATGTATCCGTCCTATATCTACTGTGCGATTTTCGGATATTTTTGGTCGTTACGAAGTGTCAGACCAACACATCATCTATGGCATGTTACTATCATAGGGCCAAATGGAAGATTCCAATCCACGAATCTTATATCCGAAAAATCATCATCCTTGCCATATGTCGGATTCTCCTAAGGGCGGTCTGTGCGAGGACAATCTCCGTGTCCAGAAGTACGTGGCGATATTGGGCATCAGTCTGATGTCCATGAAGTTCATAGCATGGCTGATCACCGACTCGGTATCCATCCTCACGGATGCGTTGGAGAGCATAGTGAACGTCATAGCCGCTTTGGTCGGCGTGTACGCATTGTACCTCTCTTGCAAACCGAGGGATGTCAATCATCCGTACGGGCATGGGAAGGTGGAATTGATATCGTCATCCGTCGAGGGTGTGATGATCATCGTCGCAGGCATCATGATCTTGATGCAGTCCATATCGCGTCTTCTCGATCCGGAACCGGTCCAATCCCTGGATATCGGACTGATATTGATCATCGTAGCCGCCATAGCGAACTACATCGCCGGACGCTATGCAATAATAAAGGGGAGGGCCAATCGCTCCGTAGCGTTGGTCGCCAGCGGAAAGCATCTCTGTTCCGATACCTATTCCTCAGCAGGTATCATCATCGGATTGGGATTGATGCTACTGTTCTCACATATGGGATACGATGTATGGTGGATAGATCCGATCGTGGCAGCCATATTCGGTTGTGTAATCCTCGTCACTGGTGCCAAGGTGGTCAGGGATTCCATGAACGGGGTCATGGACCGTATGGACGAGCAGATCGTCAACAGGGTCATCGAGATGATCAATCTCAAAAGGCATGATCATTGGATCGACATCCATAATCTCCGCGTGATTAAACACGGCCCGATGATCCACATCGAGATGCATATCGTACTCCCTCTTAGCATGACGCTTATCGAACAGGACAGGGAGTTCAATGAGTTGAAGGATACCGTCATTTCAGAGTTCGGTGAATATGTCGACCTGATCCTGATGGGTGAATCCTGTAACGGGAACATGTGCAGATTCTGCAATATCGTCTGTGATGACAGGAAGGAGGGGTTTCAATCGCTCATCGAATGGGATATCGATACCGTTACCGATGAGACGGAGGATCATTCGGAACATCACTTCCCGTAACTAACAAAAATGGTTAACGCATTCCATGTCCGATGACATCTGAGATTCCCGTTAAGGTTGAAGAGGCAGGACTCGTTGAATGGTACCAGACACTTTCCGATCTCGATCGTGTGAAGCTCAGGAAGTACATCGATAAGGTGGATTCCACATCCCAGTTCTCTTTCTTCATATCCCTCATCAGGGCAGCGGTGTCCGATGAGAACTATAGGTTCGGAGTATCGCTCTGAATCGCTACCAGCCCTATGGCCTTCGATGCCTATGAGAGGTTCCAGATCAACGAGGAGTTCATCGAAGCACTCGTAGGAAGGGAGATGTATGAGGATGCGAAGAACGTCTGTAACATCAATCTCCAGTTGTTCGAGTCCGTCCGTGACCTCATCGTACAGGACAATGGCGGAAAGCTTCCCGAGAAGCTCGCATTCCGTAACAGGTACATCGACGTGATCGTCGGTGTCGAGTATCAGTATGACCTCGCATTCGAGATGTTGGATAAGTACAACAAGATGGGTCTCCTCAGCGATGAGGATCTGGAATACAGAAGGAACGGTATCAAGACCCACAGGCTCCAGAGGACGTTCGATGGGGTCTATACTTACAGGAACAAGGGTTCCGAGTTCTGATGTCCGGATCCGGTCAGGTCATTGTGACCTGACCGATTCCCGGATCTTTTACAGGTACGATCTCCATGCATTCATGGGGATGACATCCACGACAGGTTCCTCATAGGGGTGTATGTTGTCTATCACGTGCAACACCTGTGGAAGATCATAGTCTCTCACTGCGAACTCTATCCTCTTCTCTTCCACACGGGAGATCGTATCCGTTTCGCCGATATATGGGTCCGAACCCTCCACGGGGATCCATGTTCCGACAACATTGGATATGGAGAAACAGCGTCTGTATCCCGGGTAGATCGGGTCGATGACCTCATCGATGGCATCCATCAGGATGTCCATGAAGTCTGCAGGTACGGAAACGGCAACCTTGAAAATACTGTCTGCCATGGAACACAGAACTGTTCCGTCGCACTTATACCTTATATCCGTACGATTTTCCCATATCCGCCTTCATACGTTTGACCTGTCTGTCGATCCATGTGGTGGCCGCCCATGCACCGATGAACGGGATGGGAGGCGTGCAATAGATCGCTCCGCCTATCAATGCGGCCAATTGTTTGGTCGGTGGAAGGTTCAGGGTCTTCTGAACCAGTGGGCTGTCATCGTTGGGATCCAATTTTCCACGCCACCTGTCGACGATCATCCTCATTCCGTCGAGCACGACCTGAAGACTCCATTGGGATTGTGTGAATACGGGTGCCGGTCTGCCACAGGCTACGGTACTCTTAGAGAGTATAGCTTTCCTAAGATCGTCCTCCCCTTCTCCGGAGAACTCCGTCCATGTGTATCCCATGGTATATGTGGAATGTGCATCGCTGGCGCCTATCTCCGCCCATCTTCCGGGATTGCTTCTGAAACAACCCTTGGCCATGTTGTTGGTCCATTCGTCCACATGTCCGCCGTTGATGGTCTCGATACCGTCAAGATCCAGTTCCGTGACCTTGTGTCCTACGCATCTCACATAGAATCCGAACGGATGAGGTGCTATGGCGATCCCCCCTTGCGACCTTATCTCGTCGATGGTCTCCTCAGCAGTCATATTGGGTCTTATGAATTCGTTCAACCAGAGTCCGATGATCTCTCCGTCGGAGGTCATGACCTCCTCCCCGACAACGACATCGATGTCCTTCAATCCACGACCATACCGTTCTGCACGGAACGCGCCCTTGATCTCGCTGTGATCGGTTATGCATACGACGCTCATCCCGTGTTTCCTCGCACAATCGACCTGTGTCTCGGGCGATGCGACGGATTCCGGGAATCTGAGGATCTTGTAATTGGTGGTTCCCGAATAGTACGTGTGCACGTGTGTATCCGCTTTAGAGATCATCCAACATATTATGTGAGCGGTTCTATATGAACTTCACGAATCAGAAAATACGAGTGTAGACTCCATTTTCGATACTGGATTCATGTATTTCATGTTCCTCACTATATGAGCATATTCGATTTCACATCATTTTTTGTCAATTTTGTCAAATTTTTGCTTAATTTGCTAATTCGTTTAAATACCCCCGTAGATGGAAGCTATGATGATTTCACAGGAGGTGAATTATGAGGGATATTGACAGATTATCGGTTCTGATCATATCCGATGTGATGGCCAAATGCAATTCCAGCGCCACTGCGATGGAGGGCATCATCGAGGACCTGAACGATTCCGATATAGATGTGATATACGAACATGAGCCAGAAGGGATCTTCGGTTGCACCCGCATAATGAGTGCGGGTATGGATGCCGTCGTTGTGGATTGGAGTATGCCGGATGCTGACAAGATCATATCGGACATACGTGGGATGGATGGAAACATCACCATCTTCCTCATGACGGTTCCGGAGGCCTTGAGCGACCTGCCTTTGGACACGATCTCCAAGGTGGACGAGTTCCTTTGGATCGAGGGCGACTCGCCTTCGTTCATGGCCGGTAGGATCGCTGCTGCATGCAGGAGATACAGGAAGGACCTTCTTCCGCCTATGTTCGGAAGTCTGGTGAACTTCTCCGAGGATTACGAGTATTCTTGGCACACTCCGGGACACACCGCAGGAGCGGCATTCCTTAAGGCACCCGTCGGAAGATTGTTCTACGATTTCTTCGGAGAGCAGTTGTTCAGATCCGATCTGTCCATATCCGTAGGTGAGTTGGGTTCCCTATTGGATCACAGCGGACCGATCGGAGAGGCGGAGAGGTATGCATCGAAGGTCTTCGGTTCCGACATGACGATGTTCGTCACCAATGGAACGTCCACATCCAACAGGGTCGTCCACATGTCGGTCACCCCTCCCGGAGGTATAGAACTGGTCGACAGGAACTGTCACAAGTCCATTGAGCATGCACTGTCGCTGAACCATTCCTTCCCGGTGTACATGTTGCCCACCCGTAACGGATTCGGAATCATGGGTCCAATCCCCAAGAGCAACATGACGCCGGACGCCATAAGGAAGGCGATAACCGATTCCCCTCTGATCGTCGGTGAGAACAGGAGCAGTAATCCCGACATCGCAGTGGTCACGAACTCCACATATGACGGAATCTGTTACGATGCCGCACAGGTGGAATCCATACTCGGACAGTCCACTGACTGCATCCATTTCGATGAGGCCTGGTACGGCTATGCGAGATTCAATCCTCTGTACGAGGGACGCTACGCCATGAGGGACGATGACACCTCACATGGGCCCACGGTGTTCGCCACACAGTCCACCCATAAGCTGTTGGCCGCATTGTCGCAGGCATCGATGATCCATATGAAGGAGGGTAAGCATAACGTCAACCCCGATATCTTCAACGAGACCTTCATGATGCACGCGTCCACGTCCCCACAGTATGCCATACTCGCTTCTTTGGACGTATCATCAAAGATGATGGATGCGAACGGTCACCAGTTGACACAGGATGCCATCGAGGAGGCCATCAGGTTCAGGCAGATGATGGCCAGGATCAAATCCCAGACCGAGAAGGGGGATTGGTGGTTCAATGTATGGCAACCCGAACACATCCATATTCCCGGAAAGTTGACCAAGAGCAGGTTCGAGGATGTGGATATCAACATCCTTTCGAAGGACAAGGATTGTTGGATCCTTAGAAGAGAGGACAAGTGGCACGGATTCACGGACATCGAGGACGGTTGGGCCATGTTGGACCCGATCAAGGTCACGGTACTGACGCCAGGTATCGATGCCAACGGTAACTATTCCGAGTTCGGAATCCCTGCAGCGTTGTTGGTCGCATTCCTCGATGAGAAAGGTATAGTCAACGAGAAGTCCGGAGATTACAACGTACTGTTCCTGTTCTCCATGGGTGTCACCAACGGAAAGTGGGGATCGCTGGTCTCGGAGTTCTACGATTTCAAGAGATCGTTCGATGACAATGAACTCGTAGAGGATGTCCTACCAAAGATCTACAAAGCACATCCCGAAAGGTACGATGGTGTCAGGATTCAGACCCTTGCAAGGGAGATGCATCTGTACATAATGAACAACAAGCAGACTCTTTTGGGGAACAAGGCCGCATCGTCGTTGCCCAGACAGGTGATGCCCCCTGCGGATGCATATGTACAGATGGTGAGGGGCAATGTGGAAAAGGTGAAGGTGGACGAGGCGATGGGTCGTGTAGCTGCGACCGGTATCGTGCCGTATCCTCCTGGCGTACCTATCCTCATGCCCGGTGAGCGCATCGGTGATTCATCGGATCCGATGATCATGTACATGCACACCTTGCAGGAGTTCGATCGTAAGTTCCCCGGATTCGAACACGACTCCCACGGTATCGAGGTAATCGACCACGATTATTACATGTATTGCGTGAAGGAATGATAGTATGGCCGTTCTAAAGAGACAGGCATCCACCAACAAGAAGTTGGGTGTGGTGTCCTTAGCGCTCATCAATGTGGCTGCGGTTCTGAGCCTCCGTAACTTCCCTTCCATGGCAATGGAAGGCTGGGGTATGATCTTTTGGTACGTTCTGTTCACCATCTGTTTCCTGATCCCCACAGCACTGGTGGCAGCGGAACTGGCATCCACATGGCCCAAGGCAGGAGGTATCTATGCCTGGGTCAGGGAAGCCTTCCCCGGAAAAGGTAGTTTCATAACGATATGGTGTTCATGGGTTAACAACATAGTCTGGTTCCCTACAGTCGTGTCGTTCATCATGATCACATTCGCATATACTCTGTTGAAGCCCGCGTTGGGAGAGAACATGGTCTTCATGGCGGTGGTGATGTTGGGCGTCCTGTGGATACTGACGTTCTTCAACTTCGGAAAGATGAAGCATTCCACGACACTCTCGACCGTCGGTACCGTCGTTGGAGCATTGATCCCCATCACGATCCTGGTTGTGCTCACATTCGCATGGCTGGCACAGGGTAATGTGAGTAACATGGGCGAACTCTCGCTCTCTGCTCTCGTCCCCGATATGAACTTCAGCATGCTGACCTTCGCGGCCAGTCTGGTACTGATGTTCGCAGGTATGGAGATGGCAGGATATCATGCACGCGAGACCGAGAATCCTCAGAAGGACTATCCTCTCGCAATGTTCCTGGCAGCCGCGATAATCTGTGCTGTATCCATCCTCGGTACCTGGTCCGTCGGAACGATGGTCACACCCGAGTTCCTGAACGGTCCCGAGGGATTGAACGGTGGAGTGATAGAGGCGTTCCAGGTGGTACTGGACAGCTTCAACGTCGGATGGATGATCATACCTCTGGGTCTTATGCTCACGATAGGTATCGTCGCACAGTTGTCCACTTGGATGCTCGGTCCCGCAAAGGGTCTTGCACCCGCAGCGTACCTCGGTGACCTTCCCCCGATGTTCCGCAGGACGAACAAGAACGGAGCACCCGTTGGAGTACTGGTGTTGCAGTCCGCGATATCCTCCGGATTCATCGTGCTGTACCTGGTGTTGGATGCGTTGAAGGTGGATGGATATTGGGTCCTGGTGGCTATCACATCCCTGATCAACATCATCATGTACGTCTTCATGTTCGCTGCATTCCTGAAACTGAGGAAGACCCAGGCGGACAAGCCCCGTCCGTTCAAGCTTCCCGGAGGAAAGGTTGGTGCCTACATCGTAGGTGGAGTCGCCATCGTGACGTTGGTGTTCGGATTCATCTTCGGACTGTATCCTTCTGATCCAATGAGCGATACCATGACAGTGGTCTACATCATCGGTGTGTTCCTGGCAGTCGTGTGCATATCCGTGCTGCCGCCGTTCATCATCGACAAGTGGTTCAAGAAGGACTCATGGATGCCCACCCCGGAGGAATTGGAGGCCTACGAAGGTACAGTGGACGAACAGTGACGGGTCTTTTAAACTTTTTAACTCTTTTTCCTTTACTAGAATACCTTGTCAATTGAACCACATATATATGGCATAGTTTCTATTCCGAAGCATGGACATAGCGTTGTTGGGTATCCCAGTCGGTATCGTCCTTCTCTACTTCGGTTCGGAATGGATGGTGAGCGGTGCACAGAAGATAGCGATATTGAAAGGTATCTCGCCATTCGTTATCGGATTGACCGTATTGGCATTCGGTTCGTCCGCACCCGAAGCGTTCACCTCAATAGTCAGTACCGAGACCCCCGACATCATCATAGGGAATGTCGTAGGAAGCAACATCGTCAACATCGGTGTCGCTCTGGGACTGTCCGCCATATTCTCAACGCTGTACTGTTCATTCAAGGAGACGAGGATCGAGTTCGCTTTCATGGTCCTTTCCGCATTGATTGTTTTCGCCATGGCACTTACGGGTACAATCTCCCGTCCGTTCGGAATCATCCTCGTGGCTCTGATCTTCATATTCATCTACATTGTCTACAGGACGAAACGTGATGATGACCATTCCTCCGATGAGGTTCCCGAGACCGTCGATTGGCCCATGTGGAAGTGCATATTGGTAACACTTCTGGGTCTTGTGATGTTGTACTTCGGATCGGACTTCTTTGTCGAGGGGTCCATCGTCGCAGCAGGGATGCTCGGCATATCCGAACTCCTCGTCGGTCTCATCATCGTCGCCATCGGTACCTCCCTTCCGGAGATCTGCATCAGCCTGATGGCAGCGTACAAGGGCGAGGCCGGTATGGCCATCAGCAATGTCGTGGGAAGTTCCATCTTCAACTGTTTATTCGTCCTCGGAATCGGAGCATCGTTGGTCGCAGTCCCCGTATCGGATTCGATCATCACCATCCATCTTCCGATGATGCTGTTGATGACAGTTCTGCTCTGTGCATTCATCTACAAGAACAATAAGCTCGGAAAGGTCGCGGGCGCGACGTTGTTTGCACTCTACATCGCTTATGTGGTGGTGTTGGCTCTCAATCCTGCACTTTCCGCTTGATGGTGGCTGTTCGACGTTTCGTGTGGGTAACGTCGAAAGTGCTCGCAGTCGTTTCTGACTGTTCGCTCATTCGGTCTGTTTCATGTCGGACCTGGCCTTGCTGCCCCAAGGCCACGACTTAGGATATTCTTCGCTGCGTTGACGTCCCTATCTAATCTTAGATTGCAATGGGGACATTCGTGTATACGGACACTCAGATCCTTCTTGACCATATGTCCGCATCCGGAGCAAAGATTGGATGTATTGTGTGGATTCACACGGAATACGGAGGTACCGGCGCATTCTGCCTTGTACTCCACTTTCGTCATGAACTTGCTCCACGCAGCATCCCTGTAGAGTTTCTTCATTGTCTTCGAATTCGAATCCCTCATCATCCTTAGGATGTCGAGGTTCTCGGCATAGATGTCGCCGTGGTTGTATACGATTTCAGATGTCAATTTGTGGTAGAGATCCTTCCTGTGGTTCCTCCATCTCTTGTATCCGTGGGACAGTCTTCTTTTCAAGGATTGGTACTTGTGCGATCTTTCGTAGTTAGGATCGTTGTTCTTGATGTCCGCCATCCTCTTCTGCAGTTTCGATACGACCTTCTCCTTCTTACGATAGGTGTTATCGTTCGGTATCTTGGTCCCGTCGGACAATGCGACGAGGTTCTTCAGACCCAGATCGATGCCTATGGGTTTCATGGTCTCATCGGGATTCTCGATGGACATGAAGTGTTCCTCGTATGGTTTCATCCTCCATACGATACAGACCTTCCAATCGTAATGGTCTCCGACCTTGGTACGGGCTACGGTGGCGGTCTTCATGACTCCCGGTATCCTGAATTTGTTTCTGAATTTGAGGAGTCCGATCTTTCCCAAGCGTATACGGTCGAATCCCTTCTTACTACCGGGTTTGTACTTCTTTCCGTTCTTATCGCAGAAACCGTACCCGGTATTCTGTGGGTACGTGAAGGAATCGTAATCGTTCTCGGATTTGAATCTGGGATATCCGGGATTGTTGCCCTTTAGGGCGTCACTGAGGTATCTGTTGAATGTGTTGTATACCCTTTTGGTGACGTCGCACAGGATCTGCTGATAGATGTCCTGCATATCCTCGTTCTTGTTAACGATGGCCCTGGCGATATCCATCAGTTCGTCATCATCGAATATCGTATAATGTCTGGATTCGAGTTGTTTTATCCAATCTTCACCGTATAGTCTCTT
>JAFVZR010000011.1 GCA_017508065.1 Candidatus Methanomethylophilaceae archaeon | reverse complement strand
TCCTTGGCCTCGGTCTCGAAGAACGCCTCGGGGTGATCTCCGGGCTGGAGGTACTCCCTCATGACGATACCGTCAGCGATGATCTCGATGTACCTGATGTAGTGCTCGGGAGTCATGGGGTGTTCGGTCTCCTTTCCGACCTTGACATGCACTCCGCCGTCGCACCTGCTGATGTAGGGGACATGCTTCTCGGTGGACGCGTCCTCGGTCTTGGGTGCAAGAAGGGACATCTCCTCTCCGCAGCAGGAAAGCTTGCCGACTCCGTCGAACTCAACCTGTACGATCTTTCCACACTTACCGCACTTGTACGTATCCAATGCCATGAAACACGTATTGTCATTTTTTGCTTTTATAGGTTGTCGTTTGCATTGTAAACGACGTTAAAGATTTCGCAGAAAATGGAAATAATTTCGTCATTCGTCGAAGATTAGGTGGTCGAAAAAGGTTTGAAAAAGGTTTGATCGGGGATGCTCACTCGATGTTGAGGATGACAAGATCCTGCTCTACCGTGCTGTTGGCCTTGATACCGAATGTGTCCACCAACACGTTGAGGATGTTCGGCGTGATGAACCCGGGAAGCCTTGGACCGAGCATGATGTCCTTTACACCGAGCTTCAGCAACGACAGCAGCACCAATACAGCCTTCTGCTCGTACCATGAGATATTGAAGGACAACGGCAATCCGTTCACATCGGTGCCGAAGGCATCCGCCAACGCATTGGCGATCACCACCAGGGAATAGCAGTCGTTGCACTGACCTGCGTCGATGAGACGTGGGATACCACCTATATCGCCGAGATCGCAGTCGTTGAACCTGTACTTGGCACAACCTGCTGTGAGGATGACAGCATCCTTCGGTAGGGCCTGAGCGAATTCCTTGTAGTACAATCTGGATTTCTCGCGACCGTCGCATCCTGCCATGACCACGAACCTCTTGATCGCTCCGGTTTTGACGGCATCTATGACCTTGTCGGCCAATGCCAACACCTGGGAGTGTCCGAATCCGATGGTGAGGTCGTTCCTCTCGATGGGTTCCGGAGGTGAACATCCTTTGGCCAGTTCGATGACCTTCGAGAAGTCCTTCCTTCCGTCAACATCATCTATGTGTACCACACCTTCGACACCAGCCGTACCCGTGGTGAACAGTCTATCCCTGTAGGAATCCTTGGGGATGAGCACGCAGTTCGTCGTTGCTATGATTGGCCCATTGAATGATTCGAACTCCTCCTTCTGTGCATACCACGCACCGCCGTAGTTGCCTTTGAGATGAGGATATCTCTTGAATGCAGGATAGGAGTTTGCAGGGAGCATCTCCCCGTGGGTGTAGACATCTATTCCCAGACCATCTGTCTGTTCCAACAGCTGTTCAAGGTCCTTCAGGTCATGACCGGTGATCAGTATACCGGGTCTGTCGCCTACGGACGTGGATACGGTGGTGAGTTCAGGTACCCCATATGTGGAGGTGTTCGCATTGTCCAACAGTGCGAGGCATCTGACACCTACATCACCGCATTCCATGTTCAAAGCCACGAGTTCATCGGCGGAGAGTGCCTTGGGCAGGGATGACAGCCCTTTCCTTATGAATGCGGGGATGGAATCGTCCTCGAATCCAAGGACCCTTGCGTGATGGTAGTATGCCGCAAGACCCTTCAGTCCGAACAGAAGAAGCTCCTTCAGGGACCTCAGATCGTCGTTGGTGTCCAATGACTGAATGTCCTTGACCCTAATCGGCACATCACCTATCTTTGCCACCACGGCCTCCCTAAGGGCATCTATCTTCGAACCGTCGAAGTTGGTGTTGCTCAGGGTCATGAAAAGACCGTCGACGAGGAATGTGTCGCATTTGGGACATCTCTTGTCACCCGATGCCAATTCGATCAGGGTGCTGATGAGAAGGTCCTGCTTCTCCGCCAATTCCGAGGTCTTTCCGCATACGCCGTTCTTGATACAACCCGTTCCGGGCAATGTCTCCTCACACTGTCTGCATAACATTCTGGTTCTCCTCCTAGTTTCTTTTTGATACTAAGTATGAAATAGATACCAGAGTATATATGCTGGAAAGTTTCTGGTCGGTAACCATGGACCATGCATGCACAGTCTACCAGACGTTGGAGTACCTTTCGAAGAGATGGGCGATACTGATCCTCCACGAACTTTCAAAGGGAGAAGAATGGAAAAGGTTCTCGGACATCAAGAGATCCATGAACGATGTTACGGCGAAGGTCCTCACCGAACGTCTGAAGGAATTGGAATCCGAAGGATTGGTGGAGAAGCGTGTCGATAGTACCACCGTCCCGATCAGGAGCGAATATCGTTTGACGCCCATGTCCCTGGAACTGATGGATGTCGTTCATGATCTGAAGATGTGGGCCCTGAAATGGAAGATCGATAACCCCGCATGTGCGAGACAAGACTGCAGGATCTGTACCCTGTGATCGGAGATAGAACCCACTACCATCTCGGAATGGGGATCAGGACAGGGCCTTGTCGATGGCATCCAGGAGTTCGTCGAACGGCACGGTATCCGTGGGGACATCAGCCCTCCAACAATACCTTACCCTGAGATCGCGGTCGATGAGGAAGAATGCACGATTCGTGTTACCGATGATCTTCTCGTTCTTCGCCTTGGTGACGATACAATCGAAATCCCTGCTGACCGCCTGACCCTTGTCGGAAAGATGTTCATACAGGGATGAGGTGCTCCTCATCCAATCCCTGTGATTCTCCACCGACTCTGGGTTGATGTGTACGAGTTCGACCTTCCTGCTCTCAAGGTCCGGAAGACGTTCGTTCATGATCGCCATGTAGTCCGTACACGTCTTTCCGAAGTTTATCACGTAGAAGTACAGCAATGCGTTGTTGTCCTTGACCCTCTCGGATAACCTATAGGTACCGTTTGTCGACTCCAGTTCGAAATCCTTCACGATGTCTCCGACGTCGTACATATCGTATTCATTTACAAATTTTATATTATATTAAAGTAACTATTATTTTATTTTGAACTAAATTAATATACCTAGATATCAATTCATTATTGCCTTCAGAGGGCATAATATGAATTCGACTCAGATCGTAGCAATATGTATCGCGGCAGTGGTCATCGCTGCCGCAGGTGCCGTCGTGTTCATCAACATGAACGACGACAACGGTGCCGATAACGTCATGGACATGACCTGGGAGGAGATCCTGGAGGATGCCGGTTGCAGATTGGGTTCGGTCGGTGACCTCTTCAAGGGATTCATGCACGATGACTGATGTCGGAGTATGACGGATAGTTACAACGTACTGTACTCCGAGAACTTCCAGAATTCAGGGTCATCGCATTCGAGGTACGACCTGATCATGGAATCCTCGGTATCGTACAACATCCTCTCGGCATACTTCGAATCCTGAAGGAAGAGATGACAGAACCTCGTGTTCAACTCATCGGAGACGCCTTTGGATACGTGATCACGGGTTATACGGCATTCCGGTCCTCCATCCATGGTATCGATCAACATCATCTGTGACGGGAAAGTGAACAACGGGAGGGAATGTGCGACGCTCACCCTCTCCGCGGAGAACACGATGATACGGTCCGGCACATGGTGGATGTACTCATCGGAATGTACCGGGGAGACGTATTCGTACAGGTCGCAAGGTCTTGTGATGATGATGCCTTTGTCTTTGAGCATCATACGCACCTCCTCCATATACATCAGATCCAACTGTGTATCCACCCTGCCGATGCTGTCATCGATCACCTGTGATACGAATTCCCTCCTGAGCGAATCCAACTTCTCCTTCCTCAATAGGAGAGGGGAATGTTCGATGAAGTTCAACGCATAGGTGCGATCCCTGAAGGACAAAGGTATCGAATCGAGGACATGATGCAAGGACCTGTCATCGGGAACGACGATCATCACATGTTCGCCTTTGCTCATCACCGTATGGAGGATCGAATCCAGAACGGTGAAGGACTCCTTCAACGGTGCGGATACGAACAGATAGTTCATGTTCAACAGATCCGCGATATCGAGATCGCATCCTGTATTGCGAACATCGTCCTGCCCATAGAGGATCCCGGACGGATCCTGATAATCGATGAGACCTCCAAACCTGTCGTAGAACCTCCTCAGGATGTCTATATCCCTCAGAGATGTCTTCGCATCCGGGAAGTCGGAGAAGTGTAGGAACATACGGTAGGCTTCGCAGGCCTTGATGCATACGTTCTTGATGGTCTCGGGATCCATGACATCACGGTATCGGTGTCGACGTATTTGTGGATGTTCAGACGGTGTTATCAAAGGAACATGGTCATGTAGATCGGCAGATATGTGATATCCCCGTCCACACGAAGATCCTTGGAATGGATGACGAATATCTCCTTCACACGATTTCCATGTTCTTCGATGAAGTGGTCCAAGGATGCATGCTTGCTCGACGTCTTTCCGGATTTCACCTCGACCACCGAGATCCCCTTAGAGGATGGGATGATGAAATCGATTTCATGGAGATTGGTGGATGAAGATTTTGGGTAGAACGTGAAACAACGTAGTTTGTATCCCTTAGCACGTAACTCCTGAGCGACCATGTTCTCAAAGTACATACCCTCATTGATCGATATGTCCCCACGGATCATACAATCGTAGATCTCGTTCTCCTTATCCTTATCCGCATTGAAGGATTGTGTGAACAACAGCCCCGTGTCACAGAGATACATCTTGAACTGCATATCATCGACATACATGTCATATGCACGATCGATGTCGGTGATGTTGAAACACATATTGCACATCATCGAATCGTTCATTGCATCGATCAGATCGGAATAGTCCCTGTACTTACCACCGGATTCCAAATTCGCGATCTTGAAGACCTTATTCCTGTTCGACAGACTTATTGGTATCGAATTGAACAGTCTTCTCCCACGGACATTGCGACCCTTTACCAATTTTTCGGAGTCGTTCTCATAGAGCGAGATGATGTCCTTCTTGGCATTCTCGGATGCGGCATAATTGTTCTTCTGCACGAATGCGGATATCGAGGCAGGCATACCTCCGATCAGCATATACGTACGATACAGCTTCGATACGGACTCATGAGCGTATCTACCTAGTGGGGTTCTCGAATCGAAACAACCCTTGATCAATGGTATCGTACTATCATTTCCTGTTACCCAACAGAATTCCTCGAAGTCCATCGGATACATCTCTATAGGGTGTTCCTCCGATGGATTGAGAATACCTGATTCATTATTCAGAGATATCAAGGAACCTGTCTCTATGTAGTCATACCTGCCATCGGCAACGAGGTGTTTGACCAACTGTCTTGCCAATGGAAATAACTGGACCTCATCCAGTATGATGACACTGTTACGATCGTGCAGTGTGACATTGTATTTCCTTGAGATCTCACGGAACAGCTCGTCAAGATCATCGAATCCATCCTGGATCATCCCTTTTATATTGTTGGAGGAAGGATGGGAGAAATCGATCAATGCATACGAACGATAGTTGTTCTTTGCGAACTCGGTAGCCACTGTTGTCTTACCTACACGACGAGCGCCCTTGATCAAAAGACAGGATCTTCCATCATAATCCACTTTCCATTGATGGATTTGTTCCGTGATCTTCCTTTTGAACATGTTCCGCCCTCTGATAAAAATCGTATTTTTAGAATATATTCTTTATGACAGACCCTCTTATATTGATTGGAATTCGGTGTTGACACCCTCTTATATTGATTGGAATTCGGTGTTGACACCCTCTTATATTGATTGGAATTCGGTGTTGACACCCTCTTATATTGATTGGAATTCGGTGTTGACACCCTCTTATATTGATTGCGAAGAACCCCTACATCAATACCCGAGAGAGTTATGGATGTCCATCATGGCCCTCAACTCGTCCTCGGCATACTCGTAATCCCTCGAACGGATGAGATCGTATGCCTTGATTATGTGGTCGACAGCACCCATCTCCGCATCGGTCACCATCGTCCTCTTGCAATAGTCGTAGACGATGTTCACGGTGTTGTACGTGACGTTGATGTCCCCGTTCTTGAAGGCGGCATAGATCCTCTTCGGTACACGCTCATCCACACGGTTATGGTACCTCTTTACCGACTGACGCTCCCTCTCCGGAGATCCTTTCTCCGAGAAACGGATCGGGTCGGAATCGTCATGTCTGAAATACGACATCTTGTCGGCCTTGGATACCAGTTCCCCTATCAAATCCCCCTTACGGGACTTCCAGAACTCCGCATCGCATACGATGACCAACCTCTTCTTGGCACGGGATATGGCGGTGTTTATGGTGGTCAGATTGGATGGCAATTGCAAATTGCTCGTTAGATGGTACTCCAACTCCTTGCCCAATCTCTTGCTGTTGTCCACCACGGTGAAGTACACGGTGTCCCACTCCCTCCCTTGGGAACGGTGCACAGTGGAGATGTCGAACCTGCGCCTGTACCTGTCACCCATCACATCGACCATCATGGCCACCTGTGCCCTGTACGGGGTCAATATGGCGAAGTCCTTTGCTTCCAGGTCCTTCTCCATGATGTCCTTGGCTATCGCCTCGCATTCCGCAAGATTGTTCCTCACCATACGGTCGGTGAACTCCACGTCGATCACCTCCAACTCCAACTCGTCGTCGGACATGCCGGTCAATCCGATATCTCCGTACACGTAACTGTCGAGTAGTTTGGCCAGACGTTCACCGAACCTGTACGAGACCGACAGATCGTACTGCTTGGTGTCGAAGAACATGTGCTGCGTCGGACCCATGGCGATACGTGCCATGGCATCGTCCGAAAGGTGCAGCATGGATTCCGCGTACAATGACGACAGGTACCATGTGTAACAGAGACCCTCGTCGTCATCGGTGACAATACCTGCTTTGATGATGTCATGTGAGATCTCGCACACCGGCGGCAGCTGCATGTGATCGCCCAACAGGGACACCGGTACTCCGAAGGAGAACAACGGCAACGTGTTGATCAGACTGGTGTATCCCGCCTCGTCCAGGAATATACGGTCGACGTTCAAGGACGGTCTATCCGATCCGTCGGGGGAATAGCGCATCATCAACCTCTGAGGGGTCATGGCGATTATGCGGACCCTACGCTCCTTCAGTTCCGGATCCAGGTCCTCGAACCTCTTTATCCTGTCCTTCGCATATCTGATGGAGGCGGCGATACGGTCCCATTCCTTGGGATCCCTCGCTTCCCGAAGATCGGATTCCAACTGACGGATCTCGGAACGTCTGACCTCCAGTTCCTTGGAAACGGACCTGTTCTCGCATATATGGGGGAACTCCTTGGCGAACTGTTGGGATGCGGTACCCAAACGGAGTATATCACGGTCGATGTCCACGATCTCCCCGTCGGGGTCGCTCTCCTTCAGGGAACGGATCAACCCCCTCAACACCTGTTCCAATGCAGTGTTGGTGGGGGCTATGACCGCGACCCTCTCACCTTCGCGGACACAGGTCATGATCGCCGTGGAGAGGACGAATTGGGTCTTCCCTGTACCGGGGGTACCCCAGACATATGATGTGGGATCGTTGAGTACACCCTCGATGGCGTCCATCTGTTGCGGACTGGGTTCCCTTCCATTCGGTGTGTGGAACTCCTCCCTGCCGTACAGGTTGGTCAACCTGTCCGGATAACGGACCATGTGACCGTAGGATTCGTAGAAGTTCTGAGTTATGTCGATCAACCACTTCAGGTCGCTGACCAACTTCACTTCGCTGACGTGTGTGCCCTTCAATAGTTCCAGTACCCTCTCCGTGGGATACATGGAGATGATGTTCCTGTCGCGGTCGTAGATCAGATCGCGTATGTCATCGGTGTAGAACGCACTCTTACCGATCATCAGGAACATGTCGTTGACGGACCTGACGTTCTGTGATATCCTGAGAATGACCTCCCCGGATTTGTCGAACTCCATCACATCGATATCGAGGACGAATCTGCTGGCGTGTTCGCCATTGGCCTGTTGTTCCTCGACATAGGAACGGTAAGCGATGCATGACCTGACACAGATGTCCTTGATGCGGTTGGAGTCCATGGTTAAAGAGGAACGAGAGTGGTATTTGATACTGTTGTGATTCCGGATGATCGGCGACATGACGTGCTACGTATCCTCGCCATAGAGCCCATGAGACGTTCAAATCCTACTTATTTGGATAAAGTTGTAAAGAAGGTATCCGTTGCCCGCAAGTATTAATGGCCACCCATGGCAACCTTACTATACGGGTCTTATCTGGATGGTATTACATTGTATTATTCTCATAAATATTTGCGCATATACGATACTGAATACGTAGTAAATTGGTAAATTTCTGTATTTTGAAAATATTTACCAACATCGATCCCGTAATCGCATAGTTGATATGGCCATTAACACTACCCGAAAACGGATATGTCACCCCGCGGTCAAAGAAGGAAGGTAGCGTTGATCTACGATTTCGACAGGACACTCTCCGTCGAGGATGTGCAGAACTACGCCTTCTTCCCGATGTTGGGCATATCACCCAAGGAGTTCTGGAGGCTGACGGACGAGTACATGGAGGAGCATTGGGTCGACGACATCGTGGCGTACCTGCACCTGATGATATCCGAGTCCGGATCGAGAGGGATACCTCTGACCCGTGATCTTCTGAACGATGTGGGCAAGGATGTGGAGTTCCACCCCGGTGTGAAGGCATGGTTCTCTCTGATGAATGGATTCTGC
>JAFVZR010000129.1 GCA_017508065.1 Candidatus Methanomethylophilaceae archaeon | reverse complement strand
ATGGAACATGATAAATACCTGTCGTTTTACGTCGTTATTGATATCGACGATTGACGAATGAAATTTTCAATCTCATGCTAAGAGGGTTGTCAAAACTATCACATAGAATGCAGATTTTATACATCATCCATTAAGAAATCTCCATAGGGTCATCCTCTCATAAAGGCGAACCATGAATCAAAACCAGTCCAAATTGATAAAAATTTATAGAAATAGGTTAACGTTGTTAAGAGATACTTCAAAACCGCCAACGATCTCGTGTCCAATAATCAACTTTACCAAAAATCATCAGAAATATACACCCAATACAGGAGTATTCTTTGGGTGACAACCTATCGACAACTGTCGAATAATTATAGTTAAAAAAATAGACATAATTGTACATCAATGTACTAATACATATATTGTTGACAAAAAATGTAGGGAATCCTTTTTATAAGTCACATCGGCTTCGAGAACTTGCAAAATGAATCGATGAGCATGAATGGTCACAACTCTTCAAAGGGGTGATATCATCTACTCTTGCGAAGTTTGCGGCCGTTCTGCCCTATCCTAAGGGTCGAGGGTCCATGGGGCGATACGGGCAACGCCTGCATGGTACGTCATACTGGATCCTCTTCCAGAAAAGGAGCGATTAATATGGGATGGAATAACATAATCACCATATTGTCATCTGTGATCATTGCAGGTCTTATGGTCACTGCATCTGTGACCTACGTCGTGAACAACGATGATGATAATGATAATGATGACAAGGGTTTTGATTTGGATGACGGCACCCTCGACTACGTTTCTTTCGGTGCCTCCAACACTAACGGATACGGAATGCGCGGATACATCTCCGAAGAGGACATCATGAACATCCTCAGCGGAAAGGTCAGCAAGGACGATGTCAACGTTTACGGATACCAGAAAACTCCCGAAGGAGCATATCCCGACCTGATCCGCGATCACTACGCAGCGATCTATGGCGAGGAGAACGTGGTCCTCGACCAGCTCGCTATCAGCTCCATGCGCGTGGAGGAACTCCGCATCATGCTCGATGAGACCTATGACGGAGACTCCTACTCCCAGTGGAGATTCACTTGCGAGGACGGATGGTTCTATGCAGCGGAGGAAGGCGGCCTTGAGGCACTCCGTGCCACCTGTAAGGATAAGGTCACCAACGCCGACCTCATCACCGTGGACATCGGATGGAACAACTTCGGAGTCTACATCTGCAACCAGATGATGGATGTCATGAAGAACGGTACCTACAAATGGACCGTCGATCTGGGTGACATCTACGATAACGACGAGGATATCGATGCCGGCAATCAGGCTAAGGAGATCATCCGCGGATATATAGTACAGAATATGGGCGACAATGATATGTCCAGGGCGATCACCGATGTCTTCGCATACGCACTCCTCGGATACATGCACAACTTCGACATCGTTATGGACAAGATCCACACCATGAATCCCGATGCGAAGGTCGTGGTCATCGGAATCCAGAACCTCCTCCACGGAGTCGTTGTAGAGATCGCCGGCAACCAGTTCCCCTTGGGAGACATCTATGGTAACTTCGTGAACATGGCCAACTACTACGCATCGGCCTGCTCACCTCAGAAGGACAACTACCTCTACGTTAAAGCAGGAGTCAATGAACACGTCAACATCTTCCTCGACCTCATAAAGGAATATGACGGAGATCCAAGCACATTGAACCACAATGTCCTCGACTGTTTCGACTACTACGACAACAGTGATTTCCTGCACATCCAACCTGCTATCGATATGTTCGCTGCAGAAGCTATCAGAGAGCAGTACGGAACCATACTCCCTCTGTTGGGTTACGATACTGCAGAGGAGATGGTCATTGAAGGTAAGAAGGGAGAACTTATCGATTTCATGGACATACAGGAGACATTCGATGCCATGTATTGGCCTGCACTCAATGCAGCTTACGATACATTGGGAGAGTTCGTGCAGACCATTGCTGCCCTGCCCTATGTGAACGTTGACGGCCTGCTCGGTAACACTGCACTCGATATCGATGGAATCGAAGATACCCTGGGCGAGAACCTCCTCAACGAGATCGTTGAGAACGCCACTCAGGCCATGAATGGTCAGGAGTACACTGTGGACATCGACAAGCTCGCAGGTGACCCCGACACCGAACTGGTCGCCAACATGTTCATCCGCTTCTACATGGGTAACAGTTTCTTCGCACACCCCGACGAGACCGGTCACGAACAGATCAAGACTGCGGTCGTTGATATCCTCACGGAGCCCTCCAACGAGACCGTACAGTCCCTGGACGATGACCTCGTCGACAGTGTCAATGACATCTGTGAACTGTTCGCGTGATACGATCGAACACATCCTCTGCCGGAAACGGCAGAGGTAAAAACCACTTCATTTTTCTCTACCGCTGGTCCATATCCAAGATGTCGTCCAATGTGTACAGCTCCACACCGTCCACGCCTGTCAGAGAATCATGGAAACCGGATCTGGAATACAGGATCAGTTTGGACTCATCGTAGCCCTTCACGAGCGAGACCCTGCGTCTCAGGAGTTCCAATACATCGATACCGACGACTGACGACTTGTACTTGCATTCGGCGAACCACCCTACATTCCTGTCATCGATGACCCTGGTGGAAATCAGATCGATCTCCTCCATCCTCTTCGTAGTCGGATCGCTTCCCCACCAGGTACCTATCCTTCCTGGATGGACCCTACGGAGATGTTCTGCACATACCCCTTCGAACACGATACCCATGTCCGAATCGAACAGATTCAGTATATCATCCGCAAGCACGTCATATCCGTACGGATCCACATCGTCGATGACAGGAAGTACCCTTGAGAACTGGAATCTGAGGAAAGGGTCCGATATACGATAGACTGTGACCCTACCGTTGGGGTTGTCGACAGGCCTCTCTTTGCTGACGATCCCGATGGACTCGAGTCTCATGAGGTATTTGGAAGTCGTCGGTTGATCCAGACCTATACGATCGGAGATCTCATTGACACGCGATCTACCGGATGCAACGGCACCTATCAGGGAATAGAACGTAGAAGGGTTCTCGAACTCCTCGATCAATGTCATCAAATGCTCGTTGCGGAAGAAGGAGTCCTCTCTCAGGAAGAGACGTATGACATTCTCCTTCAATGAGTACGATGGGTCGAAGAGTCCGAGGTACATTGGGATCCCACCGACCATCCCATATATCCTCAAAGAATCATCGCGATCGAAACCTCTCAGGAACTCCATCGACTCCCACACACTCAGCGGCAACAGTTCCAACGAACCCGTACGACGACCATACAGCGGACTCTTGTAT
>JAFVZR010000128.1 GCA_017508065.1 Candidatus Methanomethylophilaceae archaeon | reverse complement strand
GCCGCGGCCATCTCCTCGTCGTTGTAGGCGTAGATCTGCTTCTTCCCCTTGTACACACGGTAGAGCGGGGGCATGGCGATGTACACGTGCCCGTTCTCGATCAAGGGCTTCATCTGCCTGTAGAACAAAGTGAGCAGGAGTGTTCCGATGTGTGCACCGTCGACATCCGCATCAGTCATGATAACGATGCTGTGGTAACGGATCTTGGACACATCGAACTCCTTCCCCAGACCGCCACCGATGGCTATCGCCAGGTTCTTGATCTCATCATGGTCCAGGAGCTTGTCGGGCCTTGCCTTCTCGACGTTGAGGATCTTTCCCCTCAGGGGGAGAATCGCCTGGAATGCACGGTCGCGACCCTGCTTGGCGCTGCCTCCTGCAGAATCTCCCTCCACGATGTAAAGCTCGCATTTGGACGGGTCCTTCTCGGAGCAATCCGCGAGCTTTCCGGGCAGGCTGGTGCTCTCGAGGACGCTCTTCCTGCGGGTGGCGTCCCTCGCCTTCCTGGCGGCTTCCCTGCCCTCGTAAGCGGAGATCGCCTTCTTCACGATAGTCTGTGCCACCTGGGGGTTCTCGAGGAGGAACTCGGCGAGTTTCTCGTTCATCAGACCTGCCACGGCACCCTGTGCGACACTACTTCCCAGCTTGGCCTTGGTCTGTCCCTCGAACTGGGGTTCAGCCATCTTTATGCTGACGATGGCCGTCAGTCCCTCACGGACATCACTGCCCTCCAGGGTCGTGTCCTTCAGGAGATTGTTGGATTTTCCATAATCGTTGATCGTCTTCGTGAGTGCCGTCCTGAATCCGGTGAGATGCGTTCCCCCTTCGGGAGTGAATATCGTGTTCACGAACGAATCGATCTCCTCGTTGTATCCATCGGTGTACTGGAGTGCGATATCGATGTTGACACCGTTCCTCTCACCTGAAAAGTGGATGGGTTTGGGATGGATCGGAGTCTTGGACCTGTTCAGGTACTCCACGAACTCGGAGACACCGCCGTCGTAGTGGAAGCGCTCCTTCTTTCCGGTACGCTTGTCCTCGAAGTTGATAGTGGCCTCCTTGTTCAGGAAGGCCTGGTTGCGGAACCTGTTCTGAAGCGTCGTGTAGTCGAAGGTGACGGTCTCGAACATCTCCTTGTCGGGCCAGAAGGTGATCGTGGTACCGTGACGGTCCGAATCGCCGATGACCTCGACAGGACCGTCGGGAACACCGATCTTGTAGGACTGTCTGAACCTCTTGCCCTCACGGTCGATCTCAGCGACCAATTTCTCGGACAGTGCGTTGACGACGGAGACACCCACGCCGTGGAGTCCTCCGGAGACCTTGTAGCTGTTCTGGTTGAACTTACCGCCGGCGTGCAGGTCGGTCAGACACATCTCGAGTGCGGATTTACCCTCTTCCTGGTTGATTCCGGTGGGGATACCCCTTCCGTCATCGATGACGGTTATGGATCCATCCTCGTTGATTACGACATCGACCTCGGTGGCGAAACCTGCCATGACCTCGTCGATTCCGTTATCCACCACCTCGTACACCATGTGGTGGAGTCCGCGCGAATCGGTGGATCCGATATACATACCCGGCCTTTTCCTGACCGCTTCCAGACCTTTGAGTGCCACGATGCTGTCCGCATCGTAACCCTCGTCGGAGTGATGCATGTTCCCATCCATGATAATCTGGGTGGTGCATACACTTTTACTATATAGATAATCGCGCGCGTATATTCGCACGTGCGCGAGAAGGCCCATGCTTAAATCAGGTTGACTCGATGCACCTGGCAATGAGCACTATAATGGAGGAGGCCCGCAGAGGCGCGGTGACTCCGTTGATCAAAAAGATAGCAGAGAAGGAGGGTGTCACCGAGAGGTTCATCCTGGACGGGATAGCATCCGGTCGCATTTGTGCCCCGCACAACCCCGTACATGATGCCGAGCCTGCAGCGATAGGCGAGGGGCTGTCCATCAAGATCAATGTGAATCTGGGCACCTCCAGAGACATCGTAGACCTCGATGCGGAATTGGAAAAGCTGAAGGTCGCCATGGAGTACGGTGCGGATGCCGTCATGGACCTGAGTACCGGAGGGGACATCGATGCCATACGTGCAAGGCTCCTGAAGGAATGCCCCGTGATGATGGGTTCCGTACCGATTTACCAGACCGGACTGACCGCTGCCAGGAAGAACGCTGTCGTCGAGATGTCGGAGGACGACATCTTCAACGGCATCGAGAAACACGCCAAGGACGGTATGGACTTCATGACCGTCCACTGCGGCATAACACGCGAGAGCGTGGGCTGGCTGAAGAGATCCGACAGGATCACCGATGTCGTCTCCAGGGGAGGGTCCTTCCTAACAGCCTGGATACTCCACAACGAGGAGGAGAACCCCCTCTACAAGAACTTCGATTACCTCCTGGAAATGGCTAGGAAATACGAGTTCACACTCTCCCTCGGTGACGGGTTCAGACCCGGATGCATCGATGATGCCACCGATCAGGCACAGATCACCGAGCTCATGACTCTCGGACATCTCGTCAAGAGGGCCCGTGAAGCCGGCGTACAGAGCATGGTCGAGGGTCCCGGACACGTTCCATTGGACCAGGTCCCGATGAACATACAGATCCAGAAGAGGATGTGTCACGGTGCTCCTTTCTATGTCCTCGGCCCGTTGGTGACCGATATCGCTCCCGGATACGATCATATCGT
>JAFVZR010000127.1 GCA_017508065.1 Candidatus Methanomethylophilaceae archaeon | reverse complement strand
GGGACACCTCTCTTCAGCGGTGAACCACAGCGGGTCGGAGTAGCGTGTGAGGAACGGCAGCACGATCATGGACAGCAGTGCCGCTCCGATGACGGCGGTGTAGAACGAGTTGTCGACCACACCGTAGTCCAACGCCTCCTTCGCGATGATGAACGCGAACTCTCCCATGGTGACCAGGCTGACCGCGGACACGAAACCCTTGTATGCCTTCTCATTGCCTATCCAGTAGGCCAGGAAGACGGTGGACGACTTCATCACCGCGAACAGGAGATAGAATATCAGGACCAGTCCGATGTTGTCCACAAGTCCGGAGACACTGACCTCCATTCCGACCGATATGAAGAACATGGCCATGAAGAGGTCCTTCATGGGACCGATGTCGTGGTTGATCTCCCTGCTCTTCCTGCAGGCGGCGATTATCATTCCCATGAGGAATGCTCCGATGGCCATGGACAGTCCGACGAAAGTGGAAAGCAGGGCCATGCCGAATGCAAGCCCCACGCAGAACACGATGAGGACTTCCGATGAGACGTTGTCCGATACCCAGTTGACGATACGGGGTATGAACTTCAGTCCCAGGAAAATACTGACGAGCATGAATGCCACGATGCTTATGATCATGACTACGAGGTCGTTGACATCCATGGACGATCCAGCGAGCATGGGTGTGATCATCGACAGGATGATGACCTGACCGATATCCTCCATGATGGTGATCAGGACGAGGGTCTCGACAGTCTCCTTGTCCAAGCGGTTCTGGGATTTCAGGACGGCCATGACGACCGCTGTACTGGAACCGGATATGATGGCACCCAGACAGATGGACTGCAGCATGTTGAATCCGAGGAGGGTACCTCCCAGGTATCCGCCTAGGACCATGAGCGGTAGCTGTATGACAGCAACCTCTATCGCGAACACTCCCTGTTTACGTATCTTCTTAAGGTTGATCTCCAAACCGATGCAGAACATCAGCATTACCAGACCCATGTCCGATAGCATGTTGACGACGTACTCGCCATCATGACCGACTTCCCATAGGTTGGCTATGAGGATTCCCGACACAAGGTAGCCGATAAGCGGGGGTAGACGCAGTTTATTGAATATGATGGAGCAAATCCCTGCAAGCAACGTGAACAACGTCAGACTCGTAAGCAGTGCTACCTCATCCATGCATCCATCCCATATACATCATCTACGTACGGTATTTAAAACATTAGCAGATGGATTCGTTGAGCCAGATAGTTCGTTTTCCCACAGGGAGTTTTGTAGACAAGTGAGGTAACGTCACATGGAAATCACCCTTTTCCACCGAAACGTTTCGCAAATCTCACCTTGAGCCTGTCATCGATGTCGCCCGGATAGACGACGAATCCCTTGATGTCAATCTCGACCCGTTCGACGATATCGGAGAGGATGCCCATGGCCGAGTCCTTGTCGTAGTCCTTTGAGAACTCGATGATAAACGGTTGGACACCCGGTTCCAACGAGATCAGATGGGGGATGGCACGGGACAGCACCTTCTTCACAGCAATCAGTGGGATGAGGTCATCCAATTCTTCCTTGATGCCCTCGTCTTGGACTCCTTCTGCGTTTTTCAGTAGGAATCCGATGTACTCACACTCTGGATGTCCGGTTTCCTGGTTGTAGAATTCGCTGAACTGAAGTGTCTCGATGTAATCGAGGAAAGTCGCTTGGAGGTGGCTGTCCGAGAGGTGCATCAGGCCGTCTACAAGGGCGTTGTGGAGCCAGGAACGGTCAATACCCATCTGCCACCATGGTCCGTGCGGAGCCTCTTCCTGGAACGGCCATGGGTGGGTTCCGGTGGAGGGAAGTCCTCGAGGGAACTCTGATATGGATGGGGAATCTTGGAATCATGATGGGTATCTTGACTGTGAAGATTCTCAAATTTCTAGGGGTGCTGGAAAAGGATGGTTCCCACTCCCTGATTTCCGGGGACCATTGCTTCTGGATACCCTCAGTAGACACCCCCTGTAAGCCTCTGTTTACGGCCATACTGTGCAAATTTCACCATGGCATCATCCATATCGTCGAGGCAGATTCCGATGTACTTCAGGGTCTCGATTTCGAAGGCGAGGAGATCGAAAACAACCTCCGCAACTATGAGAAGGAAGCCACAGAACAGTTCATTGACGATGCCGACCTCTCGCCGGAGGAACTGGAGAGGAAGCTTCGCGAGGAGTATCAGCGCGATCAGGAGATGAGGGCTGAGCTTATCAGAAGTAAGAAGGGCGGCAAGTCCGAGGAATGAAACCCTTTGGTGCTTGCGGTCTGCATGCACCTTCTTTTTTTTTTAGAAATCAGGAGCAGTCAGAGTAGATTTACAGGTCCAAATTAGGCCGGTAAATGGGCCTGTAGAATCGGTCACTATTCAAGTGTTCAATCAGAACGGTTGGTCCTGATGTTCAGAAAATCCTCATCAGGATAATCCTGTAGTCTGGATTTCAATTCCAGAATTATGTTCAAAACCTTAGGGACATCTTCGTTAGCTATGGTCCATAATAGATCAAGATCCAATTTATTGTAACGATGGCTGAGGATGTTCCTAAGGCCGATTACATCGGACCACTCATATCTATAATGGTTGTCAAGCCAAAGATCGATGCGCCTGGTACACTCGCCTAATTGCTGGACTGGACCGGCGAGGGCGTATTGATTCATAGCATCATCCTTCAGTTTTTCGATGTCGCCTATACGATGAAGTATCATCGCAGTATCTTTACAATAATCTATCATCATGTCGAGAGTATCCTCTATGGCGATGCGATTATTAGCAGACATATACCATCTCTCTCAAGACTCTTTTGGAGAAATTATCGTCAGTTAGGCTGCGTTTTGTGACTACATCAACATCGTGTCCCAAAGCTTCTTTAGCACCCTCTATGAAATCCATGTGGTCACCCCAGCGGTATTCGGGTTTCACTTCGATGATGAAATCGTAATCGCTATCATCTGTATAGTCGTCACGTGCCCTAGATCCGAAAAGGTAGACCTTGGTGATGTTGCACCTAGCCGCAAGTGGTGCTATAATGTCCCCTAGTTCCTTGATAGCTGCAGATCTTGTATCGACATCAGAACTGGTCATCTTATCACTATTTCAGCATCCGATTTGGTCTATATAAATAATCAAGGGAATCAGTATATTCAAATGGTCATCTCAGTTCTGATCAATCCGTTCAACAGAACCATCACCAAAAGGATCGAAAATCATCAAATCCGGATTATAATCAATCAATTCGATATTAGACCTGGGGTTAATGAAGAATAATGAGGGTAGTTGATTCTTTCCATCTTCGATAAGTACTTTAAAAGGTGTATACCAGATAACAAAATCTAGATCTTCATTCAGCAACTTCCCAGTGAACGCCCTGTCATTTGCCCATTTATGAAGTGTCGCAACCGCTTGTTTATGCATTTCGAAATCTTTCACTGCTTCCTCTGATTCACATGAATAGTATGGAAGAGTATAATCCATAATTGCAAACCCAAGTTTGAAACCCGGGTGCTCTTTACGATACTCTGGAATTTTCTGCAAATGCTTGGAAACAACTCTTTTGAAACCATTGAGGTAGTTCTGATAGGTGTCTGTCGTTTGTGAATCTTTGTTTGAAGGTGTTGTAAACACATTTAGTTCCTGAACACCAGTAAAGTCTATTAAAGTCCCAAATTCACGCATTATTGTACCGACTTTTTCAGAATTTGGGCATTGTGGACGACCATATTCATCAGTTGTTTCACAATCAACATTCATGAACTCAATCATTACCTTGTATTTTTCTGAACAGATGTCTGGATGTTGATTTGAATCCGCAGACGTATCTCCCCAGGCATCCTGGTCAAGAATAGCAGTGGCATAAAGGCCGCCCTCCTCATCAGAAACCCCTAGATTTATGATTCTACATATTTCAGGAGACTCAAGAACCTACCTAATATCTTTCAATTGGTTATGCTCCTTGTCAAAGCGAAATTTACGTGGTACTTCTGTCATGATACTTGTTTGAAATTATGGAGACTTCAGATTAATAAGAATCGATTTAGAAACCAATAATACTCATCCCTGGTATGTTCTACACCCTTCATTCACTCGCGCAGGCATATCGTCCTTTCCATTTATTCAATGTAAAGTAACGTATTGCTGCGCTTCGAACAATCATTCCGGGTTTCGAACACCCAGGAATGAGTTGAAATGTTCTGTAAAATGGAACTGGAAAACAAGATAAACTCCTTAAGAAACGATTTGGAAACCGATTACAAGATCCTCGTCGGCGAGATTGTCATCGAGAGGCTGAATGTGGACAATCTTCTCGAAGATCAAAGGGAATGAGCACGAATATTCCGACGAGACGGTTGAATGGCTGACCTCGGATGAATTCGTCGAGATAAACCAGCCTGTGTACATCTCGAGGGACATGAGGATCGGTTCAGATGAAGGGATGCATAAGAGCATCGAGGATTCCCTGAACAGACTGAAGGACAAGAAGCTGATCCCGGAGGATCTGGAAAGGACCAGATTCTTCTGGTCGAAAAAGACGTCTAATGAACAGAGTGCCTGGTCCTCGATGCTGATGAAGGTCATCACTGTCAATACAGAGTTGGATTCGGAGGATACTCCGGATGATGTTCTGGATTTCGTCATCTTCTGTCAGATTGCCCATGTGAACAGCGATTTCAGGACGAACAACGAGGACCGGAAGCAGGCTGTCCTGGAATCCGTACAAAGCTATCTTGGATTTGACAGTATCCAGGAATGGCTGGAGGAGAACGGATTCTCTGAATGACAATTGGGCCGAAAGGCCCAAAAACCCTTTCGAAACAGATCCTGGATTGTACTCAGTTCTGATCCTCGGATCCATTACTGAACTTACGAGTGAACCTGCATCCTCTGGATGCGAAGTTGGAACACCCGTAGAACATCCCGAATTTTCCCGTCTTGAGAATGAGTGCGCCGCCGCATACTGGACAGACCATCTGGACCTTGTCCCCATCCTTTCCGTTGTATGGGAATAGCTCCTTGAAGAAATCTGACTGACGTTTCGTATAGGAAACAAAGTACGCCGCATCCTTCGCACGGGTCATGGCGACATAGAACAGCCTGCGCTCCTCGTCGTACTGATTGTTATCCTTGCCCAGATGGAGCAGTATAAGCAGAGGTTCGTCCCTCTTGCTGGGGAAGCCGTACCTTCCGGTTTTATTATTGAGGGATATCACGACATCCGCCTGGAGTCCTTTTGATGAATGGATGGTCATGAACCTCATATCAAGCTCTGGACGGCCTGAGAATCTGATTGTGGAGGAACTGTCCGAGATGTTAGGTTTCCAGCTGAAGCCATCCTCGCCAAGTAACCTGACATCATGGTTGTATCTTCCCAAGAACAGGACATTCTTTCCCTCTGGGATCCTCAGAATGATGTCCGCAATCCTCTGGCGGATTTCCGAATCTGTGGGGGCGAACAGGGGATATACTTTGCTATCTTTTAATGACGAACCGATCAGATGCTTCCTGTACTGCTTACCGTTCCTGCTGATGAACTCCGAGCTCTTGGTCAAGAGCTCTCCTGAGAAGCGATATGTTCTTTCTATCCTGCATATGGCAGAAGGGCCCCAGTACTTATTGAAATCGAGGATGTACGATACATCGCATCCGTTGAAACGGTAGATGCTCTGCCAATCATCACCGACGCAGAACAGCCTATAATCCTTGGACCTGCGAAGGGACCTCAACAGATTGTATCTCGATCTGGAAAGATCCTGATACTCGTCAACGATGACGTACTTGTACGGATGAATGTACAGACCTTTCCAGACACAATCGGAGGCCATGTTCAGCATATCCTCGAAATCTATCTCTCCCCTGCTAGACAACTCGTTCTGATATGCATCGTAGATCGGTCTGAGAACATCCTCCATCCTCTTCAGTTCACGCTTATCATGACGATTATCCGCTTTAGGACAGACTTCTTCCCAAGGTTTTCCGAAACCTTTGATGAGAAGGATGGCAGTAGTGAATTTGGAAGCAAGGGTGTTCAGCTTCCATTTATCCTCTCCGAATGTCCTCTCAAATATCTCCTCCGGAGGATAGGGGTCGGATTTGATATGATAAGACTTAAGCTTCCTTTCTAACTCATCGATGAGATTCCCTTCGGAACGGTCATAGGCAAACAATTCTATCAATCTGGTACCATTGGCTTTATGGGTCTCCCGCTTCCATTCCATACCCTTTCTGTATTCATCCGCAGCCTGAGGGTCCTTGTCAGTCATGAACTTCGCGACATTACCGTTACGGTCTATACCGAAATACTCGATGTAGATGTTTGTGTCCTTGATATGGAAATCGGGATGATACTGACCATATTTGGAATCTGATGTATCAACTTCGTATGAATCCTCGTAGACGTATGGGATTCCATTTAATGCCAAATAGTTGGCAATGTCGGATTCTCCGAAGCTCTTTACCCTCTCGCCGTTCATGGTGTACAGAGGGTTCTCTTGGAGGTATGCTATCATCTCCGAACCGCTCTCGAACTGATCCTCATCCCTGAGGGATTCGTAATCGTATGCGATATACTCGTTGAGTTTTCTCATGAACACAGGATCATTCTTTCTGCGTAGGATCTCCTCTGTGATGAAACTGCTTATGTCGATCTTTGAGATCAGGGGGACCTTTCCCTGGGCCTCTGCTATTATCTTCAGACCAAGACGATGGAATGTTGTTATTTCCACTCTTTGACCGGTTTCATTCTGGATCCTTTCCTTGAGCTCATTGACTGATGCGTTGGTGAAAGACAATAGAAGAACCTCTTCGGGATTGGCTTTGCCTGATGAAAAGAGGTATTTTACAAGTCCGATAATTGTGGTGGTTTTCCCGGTTCCTGCTCCAGCAATTACTAATCTTGTTCTCACATCATAGGCTATCGCTGTCAACTGCTGCTTATCGAGATCACGGCCTTCCACTGGATTGATACGGTTCCCGATATCATCTGCTAATCTCTGAGCGATTTGATCATTATGAACAGCCATGGTCTGAGGGAACGAATCGTACATCTCCTGGAATCTGGAGATATTGGATTTTAGGGTCTTGTTAACGAACCCCAATGAATAGGTGAGCTTAGAAGAACGATAATCCACATCATTCTTGAGCTGCCTATAGTCCTTCAGAATCGATTTGAAATCCATTGGTTCAACAAAACCTGGATTCTCTGTGTAGGACGAAAGATGTGAGCAAGCATCTGCCAACCTTTGATTGAGCTTGATATCCTTGTCCTTCATTGAAATCGCTATCCTGAACTGGCCCTATAATTTTTGTCTTGACATTGAGATGTGAACAAGGTACATGCATATCAACCAATGATTTCATCATCTCACTATTGTATTGTTCAGTACGGTACATGCCTGTTTATCATGAACTAATTAGTTCAATTATAATGTACCATCTTTCAGCACGGTACATATATGGCAGGATACAAGGACTGAAATATTCTCGAAGTATCGAAGGATTGTGGAAGAGGATAGATCTGTAACATATGGGGCATCACTCGCTTTATCAATAGCTGTAACCCCAATTATAGTAGAATCATTCATGAAAAACACAGACTATAATAACGTTCAACTTGCTCTGATAACGACAGCACTAAGCTTCTTTATCACATCGATATTGAAGATGATGCTGAAGAACGAATACCAAGATGTATTCAAATCTGTAGGGAGCTACATTGTCGCAGTGTTCGTATGCGTTTTGTTATTATGTCTATTGAAGGACATGTTGAAAAATCCAGAATTAACAATTATATCTTCAGTCATTGGTTCCATAATATCCTTCATTGGACCATTGAAAATATTCAATTTGATATTAGATTGTGTCAAATTTAGGGGTTGATTATTGATTCAGAGACAATTTCAATGCACAATAGCCGGCGGCGGGCGCTGGTCCAAGGTCCAACGCGCCACGCCGCCACAGCCCCTGTCGCCCGCACCCTCCGCTCTCTGAGGTTCGCTTCGGGTGCGCGCCGTACGCTCGCGCGTCCGTCAGGCGACATAAATGGTTTGCAAATCGTTTGTAAAGAGTTTGTCAGAGATAGTCTCCGAAGGCCGTAGAATGTCAGGCAACCTTCCTTGCGGCGATCTAGCGCATGTACTCCTCTGCCACGTTCTGAGGCCTGGAGGACATGATGTTGTCCATGACCCCCTTGTCCGATACAACGAGGGCCAGTTTCGGGGTGATGTCCCCGAAAGTGGACCCGTCAAGACGTAGCTGCTCCTTCAGACCGGGGATCAGAGGCTTCACCACGGGGCATCCCTGGCGAATGTCCTGACCTTGTTCTCGAAGATGTGCGACGCCGCCTCTCCGCATTGGTCGCAGGTCCCTGAGAACACGTTGAGAGTTCCTTCGCAGTGGATGCATGTCCTCGTCACCCTGTATGACTCCTTGCCAACGGTCTTGATCATGTTGTTGGCCAGGACGCCGAAGTAGTTGTCGCATATCTGGGAGAACTGAGGCTCCATGGCGTAGCCGAGCCAGTCGAAGCTTCCGATCTCTCCGACCATCCTTCCCTTGCCGAGGACCTCGTTGGCCTGGTCCTCCTCGGTGTACCTGAACATCCTATTCTTCGTTTTCGGATCGTTGGGATCGTCGTACGAGTTCAGACCGGGGAGGTAGTAGTTCAGGATCTTCGAGGTGTAGTCCTCGCTGGTGGGATTCCTCTCGTAGAGGCCGATTCCCTCATGGGTGGCCAGATAGGCCATGGTCAGCTTGACGGACTGCAGCTGGTCCTTGGAATGGACCTTCTTGATCACCCAACCGGGATGGGCGTTCAGGAACTGGGCCGTGTCCAGGAATCCGATCAGTATCCCGTGGAAATGGGGGCCGTTCTCCCACATGCAGTCCTTCATCCTCCAGGGATGGAAGATGAGCCTTCCGCCGAGGCAGCCCACCTTGACCAGGTCCTGTTGTAGCCTTCTGCGGTACTTGTTGAACCACACATGCGACTGCATCATCCATCTGATCTCGTCCTGAGGGGGCGAGAGGATCCAATGCCCCACGTTCCCCGGGTCGATGCCCTGCTTCTCGCACAGGAGACGGTACTCGGTGAATCTCATCTCCACGCGGGTGCCTGTCCTGAGGCAGGTGTCGTTCAGGCACACTGGGCATTTGGACGACCAGCAATGGTTGTTCTTCCCTTTGAGGTAGTGGTACCTGGAGTTGACGCATGATGTGAACATGCGTCCCTTCTCTCCGGTGGTGCCCTTGATCCTCACAGGTCCGCAGTGGAGCCTCTTGGGGCGGTCCAGATCGTGGCCCGGAGGCACCCAGGAGAGGAGCTCAGGTATCTCGTTCAAAGGGACATCGTCCGGATTGTAGTACGTCTCCTCGAAGGGGAACATCTTCACGTATTGGATGACGGGATGTTCGTTCCTCTCGGCTATCCTGAACTCCAGCTCCTCGGCATCCATTTCGGATGTGTAGCCCTGGTCAAGAAGGTCCTGGAGGTCCATCTCGCAGCTCCTTCTTAGTGACGTTGCCCTCCACGTTAAGGTGTTTGCTCGGCCAGTCAATCGGGCCTAAGGCCTCTTCGGCTTCCTGCCTGTCGGACTCGTTCAGGAGACCTTTCCTGTCGAGCTCTATGGACAGATCCCTGTCGTCGAGGAGGAATCCGAAGTAATCCTCCATCTCCCCATCCGAGTAGAACTCCCTCAGAGCATCGAGACCGTAGAGCCTGATGATGACATCATCACGGTATTCCACGTTCCCGCAGTCGAAGACCAGAGGGTCATAGTCCTCGCAAGGCTCATCCAGCTCCCCTTTGCTGTAGGGGCATGGGTAGTACGAGCAGGTCAGACAGCACTTCTTCTCAAGAATCATCGATCTTACACCCCAGTGCTCTGAGTTTCGCTCTGATCTCCTCGATGTCCATCTCCTCCTTGGGGAATTCCATGTTCTCGATGGAGTTCCCGAGGTCGGTGAAGGATTTGCCGAGATCCTTGAACAGCTGCGCATCCACAGGAAGGTACGGATGCATGTCCCCGACGATGAACGTCATCCTCGGCTGAGGCACCTTGTAGTCCTGCATCTTCTTGTCGTAGTCCGCCACCATGTTCAGACCGACGAATATGTTCCCGTGCCTGAACTTGGTGATGGGTATTCTCATAGGAGGTTTCGAGACCGGTTTAGGGACTCCAAGCACCTCCTGCGCTTCCGAAATAATTGATTCATCTACCACGATAGTCATCTCCTCCGGTCACCCGGAGTCATATCTGCAAGGGAGGTGCTGCCAAGGCCGATATGCAGACTACGGCCTTCCATGACATGGAATCATGGCCTCGGATGTTGTGTCTCGCCGTTCGCAGAATGGTGTTGGATTGATGGATCGCGGTGCTTCTTTCACTCAAGGGGCCGTGGTATGTATCGTGTTGTGTAATCCCCAAGGTACACCGTGTTGTCCTATGAATATCGGTTGAATCGAACGGCGACGCTCTTCTCTATTTCTGCTATCAATCTCCTTTTGTTCTTTATTTCAAGGGTATTCCAATGAGGTTGTCATATGTTCAATGAGCCTCTTTATGACAAGGGGAAGGGCCATACTTACCGATCCACTACGGTGAATGTCGAATAGGAAACTGTGACCAGTTTTCCGCTCCTTTCCGGTTCTTCTTTGATCAGAGATCATCAAGGAAACGGGAGGTATTCGACATCGGAAGAGAGAGCTTACGCTAGAGGGGTGACAAGGCAATTATAGCATCCAACTACGGGGCCAAAAATGGTCCCCATAATATGGTACTGTGCAAATTTCGCCCCAGAAGTTTAAACGGCTCTCCGCCGGAGATGCTGGATAAGGATGGTCCCCACTCCGTGATAATCGTCAGCTACTTCATATTCAGGGAAAAGGTCTCCAAGATGACGCTCCTGTCGGTGATGCTGGGTTCCTTCGGATGCGTCCTAATGTCGGGAAAGGCCCTGCTGGACTCGGAATTCGAACCAATGGGTATCGTTTATGCTATGCTGTCGGCGTTCTGTTTGGCCATGTTCATAATCGGAAGCGACAGGAGCCAGAAGAAGGGATACAGTGCCGTTACCTACCTGTTCTACGTCCTCCTGGTAGCGACCATCGTCGCCATCCCGTTCGCGGATGTCGGGGCTATCGCATCGAGGGCACTGGAGGCCGATGTCCTGATCAACTCCCTGGTACTCGGTATAGCGATGACCCTGTTGCCGTTCTATGTCATAGCTTGGAGCATCAAATACATCAGCTCGACCACGACATCGGTCATATGCGTCCTGGAGGTGGTGTTCGCGGCCGTCGTCGGTGCGTTCTACTTCAAGGAGAGCCTCGATATTCAGGATGCCGTCGGGATATTGATGATGGTCGGATCGATAGTCCTGATCAGCGAGATCGAGGCCGACGGAGACAAGAAGAAGCAGGAGCAGGAACAGACTGCAGTCTGACAGGTATCCGCCGTCTGATGGACACAGAACGTCGGAGTATCCATCTCAAGGCATTACAGCTCTCCGCTGAACCAACGACCATATAGGCTGATCCCATTCACGATATAATCGAGGGGAGCGCCGCAATCCATGGATAACCGCAGAGCAAGAGAGACACCCAACAAGAACTGGGGAGGGATCTTCCTCGGCCTCATGATGGGCCCACTGGTAGAATAATGATGCTTGATCGTCACCGGACTGTTCCGACCATGCTGAGCATGATATTACTGTGAAGGACCAGCGGTACCGTCGACAATTATTCTGTCCCAGAGGGCTCTCTTTTCCCTCAAAGGTGCTTGACCATGGTGTATCCGTCGCGGTAGTATCCGTTACCGGCTTTCTCGCGGTATCTGGTGTAGTCCGTCATCCCAGCCTTCAGATACATCTCGAAGGCCCTGGTGTTGCTGTGGTACACCTCCAGATAGGCCTCGGTGCATCCGCTGTCGCGGGCGATGTCGAACATCATCTCGAGGGCCCTCCTTCCGAGACCCTTGCCCCTGTACGCCTTTTCGAGATACAGTTTGCTGATGTGGAAACGGCCGTCGTCCTGGATGTTGTAAGAATACAGTCCGACGCGGGTGTCGTCCTCGAAGATGTACCCTATCTCGTACCCCTCCGAGAACATGTTGCGGATGCCCTCAGGATCGTACCACGAGTTGAACTTGTATTCCGCCTCCCCAGGGGACATCAGCGGGTCGAACACTTCGCGCCATATGGGGTGCAGGTACTCCGACAGCTCCTCGGCATCGTCCATCCCTTTGCTTATGAATATCAATCGACCGCCTCTTACCGGATCATTCGTCGGAATAGGGTTCCGAACCTTCCCTCTCGTCCTGTGGGACCTTGATGAACGCCCTGATGTAGAACACGGCCGCGGCGACGGTGACGAAAGCCGCGATTATCAGTGATACGGAGTAATCGAGGCTTAGGCCCTGTCCCGAATGCAGGATGAACGAGGTGACTGTCATGGTCATGAACAGGGCGGGCAGGGCGGTGACCAACGAATACAATCTGTTGGACGAGGTCCTCAGCAGGAACACGGTGGCCGTCCAGAGGACTATGCAGGCCAGCGTCTGGTTGAGCCACGAGAAGTACTGCCATAGAACACTGAAGTCCAGCATGCATAGGGCGACTATGAATATCGACAGGA
The DNA here is from genome assembly GCA_017508065.1 of Candidatus Methanomethylophilaceae archaeon. Lineage (GTDB taxonomy): Archaea > Thermoplasmatota > Thermoplasmata > Methanomassiliicoccales > Methanomethylophilaceae > SIG5. The sequence continues at coordinate 7,786 of JAFVZR010000127.1, read as the reverse complement.
AGATCGTCAGGTTCATCGAGACCTTCCAGTTGCGCGACGCCATCTGACCGTCGTCCTGTATCATGAGCCTTGCCGACCTGAGCGCGGTGTCCCCCGATGTTATGGGGCATATGATCACACCTATGACGGCAAGCACCCCTCCCACGGGTCCTGCGATGTTTATCGAGATGTCGTAGACGACTCCTGCGGATCCCCCTGCGTTGAGCGCATCCGTGAGACCGGCGGTATCGCCGTAGAACGTAAGACCTGCGATCGCCCAGATCAACGCGATCACGGACTCCAGAGCCATGGCGCCGTAGAAGATCAGGCGTCCGTCCTTCTCCCTGGTGGTGCATCTCGCTATCATGGGGGACTGGGTCGCGTGGAATCCCGATATGGCTCCGCATGCCACCGTGATGAACATATCTGGATAGAAGTCCGCGCCGGAGGGATGGAGGTTCTCCAGTGCGAATCCGGGGAAGTCGTATCCCTCGAACCAGAGGCTGCAGATGATAACGGTCGCCATGATTATGAGGAGCAGACCGAAGAACGGGTAGATCTTGCCGATGAGCTTGTCTATGGGCAGGACCGTCGATGCTATGAAATAGAGAAGGATCAGGGCCATCCAGAGGAACACAGGGAGTCCCGTGATGATCACCAGGAGGTCGCTGGCGCTCCTCGCGAAGGTGGCCGACACCATGATCATCAGGAAAATGACCAGGATCAGTATGGGGTATCTGGTCCATTTGCCGAGATATTTGGTGATCAGGATGGTGACGGACGACCCCTTGTTGCGCATCGACATCATTCCCGTCATGTAGTCGTGGACGGCTCCGCCGAATATCGTACCGAGGATGATCCAAAGGAACACGATCGGTCCCCATTTGGCACCCATCAGGGCTCCGAATATCGGTCCGGTACCGGCGATGTTCAGGAACTGTATCAGAAGGTTCTTCGACCTCTTCATCGGGACGTAGTCGATCCCGTCCTCCATGGAGGTCGCAGGGGTGTCTTTTCTCAACGGGCTGAACGCTCCCTGCAGGAATCTGCTGTACACAAGGTAACCCAGAAGCAGGGCGAGTATCCCGATGAGAATAACAAACATTGGGCCACTGAATAGGAATTGGCGATAATAAATATGACGTTAGGGCTCTGGACGCGGTATAGACGGCCGGAAAATCAGTCCGGAAACGGGCCGTCTTCCGCTCGTTTACCAGCGACCATCCTGAATGGACCAAGGGTCGGTTCTCCGACCATCTTCTTGCAACTTTTGTTTTCCGATGCGGTATCCGGGACAATACGCAATCGTACAGACATCGCCGGAGTCGCTGGTCCCCCGGCGGGACGTCCACGGGCCCCATGATCATCCTCTCGAAGAACTGCACCGGCAGCAATGCGATCCCGACCTCGTCGCTGACGACGATGAGACGGTCCCCGCTCTTGAATCCGAACTTGTCGCGCGCAGCCTTCGGTATCACGATCTGGCCGCGCTCGCCTATGGTGACCGCCCCCCAGATATTCTTGCCCGGAGGCGGGGGAGGGAGCGCCGTCGGACCCTCCCCGTTACCGTCCCCCATCAGATTGTCCAGCGTTATGCCGTACAGTTTGGCTAGGGATGCCGCCCTGTCGATATCCGGGGTGGTGGTCCCGTTCTCCCATTTGGAATACGCCTGGCGGGATATCCCTATCTCCTTCGCGATTTGTTCCTGCGAGAAACCGTGCATCTTCCTCAGCATTATCAGGTTGTCCTTCAGCATTTGCTACCTCACAGATCGATGGTCTCGAACCTCCTGCAGGACTTACGGTATGATAAATACGTCAGTGCCGCGTAGACGGCCGCACCGGCGATCAGAAGGCCCAACTGCAGTACTATGTCGTCGAACCCGAAGGCGTTGACGGCCTCCAGGCCGGGGATGTGATGCAGGGCCTCTGCGGCGACGATCGCTGCGAAGGCCACTGCGATGTAGGTGATGAACGGCGACAGGTTGTATGCCGTCCTGAAGAATCCACTGATGAACACCGTGTTGAAGATCCCGAAGACCACCAGGGCCATGCCGAGGAAGAACGGGTTGGCATTCATCAGGGCGTTGTCGTGATACGCCTCGACGTCATCGAGCACGGTCATGCGGACGACCGTGATGGCGGCCATGACGAGGAATCCCGCCAGCTCTACCATGATCGCGAACTGGAATTTCCCTTTGACCACATCGCGCTTCGCGATCGGTAGCAGCGCGGAATAGAGAATATCGTTCGATTCGCGGGCGTTCTGGTAGCTATGGAAGAGGCCAAGCGTGACGAAGAACGCGCCGCACAGGATCGGATAGCCGGGAAGGATGGCCAGCACTCCGAATATGATGAATATGTACGATAGGGCGGATGCGCTGAGGCGCATCTCCTTACGGAGCAGGGCGTTCATATCCTCGCCTCCCTCTCCAGTCTGAGGAATATCTCCTCGAGGGTCTCCCCCTGTTGACCGTAGTCCTTCATGAAATCGGATCTGGAGCAGTCCGCTCTGATCTCCCCGTCATGGATGTAGATGATGTTGTCGGCGCATTTCTCGAGATCCGATGTGATATGGGTGGAGAACAGGATGGTGACGCCGTGCTCCTTCAGCGTCGTGAACACATTGAGGAGTTCGTCCCGCGAGAACGGATCCAGACCGCTCGTGGGTTCATCGAGTATGAGGACCTCGGCCCCGTGTGACAGGGCGAACATCAGGTTGCATTTGACCTTCATCCCGTCAGATAGCTCCATAGGCTTCTTGTCCGCATCCAGATCGAACAGTTCCATGTATCTGCGGCATGCTTCCTCGTCCCAGGTGTCATAGAATGCCTTGGTTACGTCTATGATCTCCCCGAGTGTCTTCCTAGGATACCAGCTAACCGTGCCTGTCGAGTAGCCGATGCGCTGCTTCACTTCGGTCTCATTTCCCAAGAGAGGCAACCCAAAATAACAAACATCCCCGCTGTCCGTGTGTATCAGATTAAGCATGGATTTGATTGTAGTCGTCTTTCCTGCCCCATTGCGGCCGATGAACCCAGTAACTTTCCCTCTTTCTAGCGAGAATGATACGTTCTTCAGCTCGAACGATGGGTATTTCTTGCATACGTCCTTCAGTTCCACGACGTTCATGGTGATTCCTTCAATATATGAATAATATGAATTATGTTATTAATAGTTGCTTATGCTCGAAGAGACGAGATGGGTAGGAAGGGACAAACAATGTTCAGGACCTTCCGACGAACGCAGATTGGAGGTCGGGGTCGTAGTGTTCACTGCTGGCGTTGATGTACAGGTACTCGGCCGCGGAGATCGAGGCGATAGCACATACCGACGCGACGGTGACGGGGGCTCCGACGAGGGCCAGAAGGAACGGGGCGAGGAAGAGCGATACGCCGGCCAGTTTGTTCAGGTAGGTGTGGACGAATGCGGGCCTCCCGTATCTGACGGAACCGATCCCGAATGCGATCAGGCGCATGGCCGCTATAGCGGCTATCCACAGGATCATCCATATCTCCCATTGGATCACGGGGACGATGCAGTAGAGGAGCACTGCGGCGAGCACCACGTCGGCCATGCTGTCGACGGCGTGCCCGTGCTCGGTGCGGGCATCGAGCTTCCTGGCGGCGAGACCGTCGAGGATGTCGGTGAGACCGCACACCGCCAGGATCGCAAGGAACGGAAATGACAGCGGTTCGGTCAGGAGCAGGGACAAGGCCAGCCCCATCCGGGAGAAAGAGAGAATGTTCGGTATGGCCTTGTACATGCGATATCAATCTAAGGGGATGGTTAAATACATTGACCATGGCCAGGCTCCTGATCGAGGCAGTGAACAACAACCTTCAGAATCGCAACGTCAAATCTGTGAAGAAGGTAAGGTCCTTCGCCGACAAAGCGGTGCAGCTAGCGGATTTCATTTCAGGATCCGTCCGTGAGAAGTACGAAAACGACGATGAGCAGTACATAACTGTAATTGAAGAGAAGATATCCATTGCCCATGAGACATAATGGCTGCTCACTTGCAGCCGACTCATGGGTCTTACTTGGATAAGTAACCATTATCGTTTGTCATATTTAATTACACTCGTTTTTTATCGAATCATAAGTAATTTCGGAAACAAGTAATCATTTAAAACTAAATAAACAGGGAAAGCGAGGATTAAAGCCTCGCTGATGAATAATTCTTTAAGAAGTTCTTTTGCCTCTTTGAGATCGATTCTTGCTTTGTATCCATGTTTTTCCATAAGGTACAAAAGATTCGCTCCATTCATAGGAGTGAGAGGTTTACCGTTGGCGAACTCGTATGCATCATGGACATCGTCCATGGTCAGCCTGTGGATGACGAGCACTACAGAAAAGTTGGAGTGAAACAAGCGGGAGTGAGAACATGGAATATGCGACACTAAGCACCGGCGTCAGGATCTCAATCGTGGGATATGGCGTATATCAGGTGACGAAGGATGAGTGCGAGAGATGCGTTTCCGATGCTCTTTCGGTAGGTTACCGCCATATAGACACTACTCATTCAAACTGATTCTTCTAACACCTCACGGTGATCGATGTATCTACAATCTCTTCTGATAGCGAATCAATCAGCGTCTCCTCATAACAATCAGTCCCACCGCACCGATCGCGATGACTCCGATCATTATCGCCACATATTCCGGATGGTCGTCTTCGGCCGGATAATCTTCTGAGAACACCTTTATGCTGAAGTTATCCATGGCGTGATCGGGGTTATAGAATTCCAGTTTATCCATCTCATCGACAAGATCATTCCAACCGTCCCCGAGATTCAGGAAGCTCTCTCCTCTGTTGACCACGGATACACCGTAGATGTGGAAATCATCCTTGGAATACGAGTTCAAACCTATGACGTATCTGCCTTCCGAATTACGCTCCTCACAGACTACGCTGAATCTCTGTCCCTTGCTTATCTCGATCGTCTTTTCAGGATAGGTCACATGTATCCCCGCGTATGCATAATTGATATCCGTTTCGTACACCAATTCCCCTGAAGCGGGATTGCCGGATTCCGTATTCACATAGATCTTCACATTGACATCGCTGCCGTATTCACGCGTGCTTATCGAGATCCCCGAGACCTTCATATCGCTGTCCGCTGTGAACACGTTCGACATAGATGCAATTGCATCGTATTCACAGTGCTTATTGTACTTGTCGGAAAGGTAATCGTAAACATAGTACGAGTAGCCGTTCTCATTGCTGAGCTTATCCGAGAACGAAACGGATTCGACATTCCTCAGAGACCTGTCGTAATATGACAACCAGAAATAACCTGTATGTTTTCCGTCCTCATCCTTGATCCCCCAGTCGTTGTAATAGGTCTTGCCGCCGACGACATACCCGTAGGTCTCGGAACCCCAGTTGTTCTTGCAAAGCCAAGCTCCGTCCCCCTCAGGAGTGAATGTCAGATCGGCCACGGCATAGCTGAAGTTATCCTTGGAGATGTTGTCATCCCAACCGATCAGCTGGACCGCATGATTGGCGGTAGTGGACGTCTGGTAATAAGTTCCGTACTCATCGTTGTAACCTCCGTCCTTGGCGCTGTAGGATATGGACAGACCGTGTCCTAGCATGAGTTCGGATTTGATCGCGTTCATCGCTTCCTCATCGATACCGATCCATGTCAAACCATCCATCTTGCGCGGTTCCTTCATCTTGTTTCCGTCTACCATGGAATACCCGTCGGTGTTGTTACGACCATCGATTCCTATGGACCAATCATCGTATATGGAATACTCATCGTGCTCCTGATATTGATGCAGCTGATAATCGATATCTGCCTCTACGAAATCATCGAATGTGAAATTCTCCGCATTGACGCCCTCGGGGAATTTGAACCCTTTATCTATCCAAGAATCGAACAGCTTCTCCCTCTCCTCATCAGTGTAGAAGGGCAAATCCTCCTCCAGTTCCTTGTTCTGCTCTTTGACCACTGCCACTGCACGGTCGTGGTCCTGGTAGAACTGACTCATCGTCTCTCCTTTCACACCCTGATACGGATACAAGGACTCATCGACCGGACAGACTCCTGTAGAGAACAGCTGGACATAGTTGGATGCCCACCCTCCGGATGCCAGCTGGGCGTTCGGTTCCGACGATCTCGTATGCAGGCCCTCGCCCTTCTGAGTGTAGGTTATTGGCTCATCTACGTAGTTGTTGGCGAAGTATGCCACATGTCTCTCCGACAGATCCAATCCGGTCTCCTCATATGTCTTGCCCATTGCTGTCAGGATGGCTGTCTCTGCGGAACCTGTTCCTGCAAACGCCCAACAGGTGTCCCACGGGTATTGGTATTTAGGAGGTGTGACGATACCTAGATCCCTCTGATCGAAACTGGACGGCAATCCTGCATCATCCGCGGTCTGATCCGCTGCAGACGATGGCACCGATACTGGCAACGAGGACAGGATGAATAACAGCACGACAGCCGATGACAGGATCGCCTTTGTGTTCATGTGGTTGGAATTATTATCTCGAAATATTAGCGTTTCCAGGTCAACATCATATCTTGACGCTCATGATGTAATCATCGCGGTAGTATCCGTTGCCGATGCTCTCCCTGTGCCTATAACCTGTCATACCCGCACGCTGATCCGCCTTGATCGCATCCTCGTTCTTGTAGTAGACGTTGAGATACGCTTCATGACATCCTTCCGAACGTGCCTTGTCGAACATCAGTCTGATCGCCTTGCTGCCTCGCAACCGCACCTAGGAACCAGCACCTGCACACATCCTTTAGGACGGTCTCGGAATCCTCTTCTGACAGATCCGGCATTCTGGCACCGAATACATCGATGAACAACCTATCCAGACGGGGAACCTTGTCCCATATGCGGCTCTTCATCTGTCGAGGAAAGCGTTTCTTGAGTTGAGCTCGGCCTGGGCGATGAAAACATCCCGGATGGTTTCCTTTCCAGGCTGTCTTCCCACGCATCCCAACCTCTTCAATTGGTTCTGGATGAATCCTGCGATGCGGGCCATCATCGGGTCATCCAGGTTCTTCAACCCATTTTCTCCGATTAGGGAAAGGTCCACCATGATGTAATTCGTGGTGATCTCCTTCCAGCATTTGGATCTGAAGTCGGGGAAGATAAGGCTCCAGGCACCTGTTAGGTCTGAAATGCTGCTTGGCATCAGGAAGCCCTGGCCTTTGGGATTGGGTGTGAGTGCGGAGTAGTTGGTCTTACCCGGAAGCTCTGAACGAGGGAGCTTTACCAGGGTTCTGTCGTTCATGATGAATTCCAGACGGTGGTCAAAAGATCCCTCGTCCAGATCACCGAAGTGGTCTATCTCTCCCAGGAGGTAGGATTCTCGTCGTTCTCCGGGTAGAACGATTCCTGTTCGAGCCTATCGAAGCGGTGCTTCTCGCAAATCACGAACCCTCCGTTGATAGTATATCCAAGGCTTGAGAGCTGAGATACAGCGGTGTCGTAATCCATCAGGGATCACCCCATTCGATGGGCTTTCTGTATAAGCGGAGGTTCGGCTTAGGTCTGACAACGCGGGCCCTGAAGGGAGGTCCGTAATTAGGCCGGTTCATGGCACGCAAACCCCCTACCATTTTGAGCGCGTATGGTGGTACACGTCAAATCTTTCCAAAAATTTATAACCGGGGAGTCGCCGAGAGATCTGGACAAGTATGGTCCCCACTCCCTGATTTGAACAGGGGGCCTGCTGATTTCAGCGGCTGTATCGGATTTTCTTCCGAAAACACTCTACAGTCAGCCGCTCTGGCCAGTCTGAGCTAAGTGGGGATAAACCACGGATACTGAACAATTAT
>JAFVZR010000126.1 GCA_017508065.1 Candidatus Methanomethylophilaceae archaeon | reverse complement strand
GTACCGTTGGACTGATGTGGGTGGGGGCGACCCCCATCCATTAAACACAATCCCGTTACTCTAAAACACTCAGGTTACCTGAAACTCCGAGGGTTGATATCCTTGCCACGGCATCCCTACTATATGTACAGGATCGGGGAGTTCTCCAAGTTGGGCAAGGTCTCGATGGCCACGCTACGTTACTATGACGAGATAGGTCTTCTGAAGCCGTCCCATATCGACGTCATAAACCGCTACAGGTCGTACTCCCCCGAGCAGTTGAAGGACCTCTGTGCGATCGTGAGGTATCGTAAGGCCGGGTTGCCCCTGGATGACATACGTTCCATCATGGACGGTGAGGACCCCGTACCCATATTGGAGAGGAACTTGGAGTCCGCTGAGGGAGAGATGGTCATCCTCTCAGAGAGGATCGATACTCTGCAGCGGATGATCGGGTCCGAGGGACGTCAGATGTATGAGGTGGAGGTGAAGGAGCTCCCCTGTCTGACCACCGCGTACAGGAGAGGGAGGATCGACACTCCCTCCGATCTCCCAGGATTCGTTCTCGAGTTCGCACGTATCTGCCATGATGAGCATCCCGATATGGGGTGTACCGAGGATGGCTATTGCTTCGTGACGTATGACGATCCGGAATACAGGGAGGAGGACATCGGCCTGACCTATCATCAGGCCATCAAAAGGATGGGAAAACCATCGGAACGGATCGGTTTCATGACATTCGATCCCGTCCTCGCGGTATGTGTGAGACATCTCGGGCCCTACGACAGGATGGGTGAGGCATATGCCGCCATGACCGAATGGATGGATCAGAACGGGATGGAGCTCTCCGAGCCCCCAAGGGAGCAATACATACACGGATGTTGGGATGTGGAGTCCGAGTCCGATTATCTGACGGAGATTCAGTTCCCGATAAGACTTAGGTGAACTCAGACCTTCTCGATGTCCAACATGGCCACGAGTTCCATGGCCAGATCGCGCATGTCCATGTTCATGCCCTTGGTGTCGAGACCCATTGCCTTAGCCTTCTCGTCGTTCCCTTCCAGAACGGAGGGGCACACCGTCAGACCGATGGAATCGAGGTCGGGATCATCCACGTTCAAAAGTACGAGGACGTTCTCGTCCGCATCCTCCGCAGGTCTCATCTTCTTCAGTGCTTTGGACACCTGCCTCTCTCCGGATACGTACATTATGATCTCCGTAAGAAGCGTCTTGGACCTGTTCGTACCGTTGGAGAACGCTCTCTCGGCATGTTCGATCGCCGAAAGGATCTGTTCCTTGCAGTAGACATACAGAGGGTTCAGGATGATGACCTCGCCACCCTTGGACGTGAAATGTTCAACCGCCTTGTCGAAAGGACAGGTCCCTTTGGTACCGATGACGGTGACCTTGTTCTCCATGGGCTCGTTATCGATGGATGAGTATTAGGTGATTTCGAGGATTGGCTGTCCATAGTGGGCATTATGATGCATCGTATGACATCAATGGTTAATATCTGGTACACTTACCCTCGGATATGGACCGTGATATGAAGGCCGCATCGAGATTCGCTTGTACCGTCAGAGAGAGATGTATCTTCGAGACGGGAATCAAATTGGCGACCATCTACCACCAGTACGTGGGCACTCCGTTCAACGGCGGTTCCATCGATTCGTTGGAGGAGGCCATAACCAACAGCATCATGGTTCAGCCGTACGTCTCCTATGTGGAGGTGACCATCGACAGGAGTGTGCTACCCCCATTGGAGGACCATTATAGCTACGTCTCATTGGGTGGTAACATGATCGATGCCATCGTCGAAGTCACCATCGACGGGGTGACGGTAAGGTCCGAGATGAGGTATGATGGTGAGCTCGGATACCCTCTGATGTACGTTTCGGAGATCCGTGAGTGAGGGTTACACGTTCTTCAGAACAGTTTTTCAAGTATGTTCAAAAAACTATATATTTGATAATATGTTGCTTTTGACCCCACTATTTGATAGTAGGATTTTTAAGTCAGAAATGCGATAAAGGTACACCGACGTGATGTTCATGATCGCGAACATTAAGATTGGAATTACCGGATTGCCCGGAGCAGGAAAAACTTTCGCATTACGTGCCGTTCTCAATATGCTGAAAGAGGAGAATGTCGTAATCGGCGGAATGATCAATGAACCCGTGGATGACGGTAGGCATCGTACCGGTTTCACCGTGAGGGATCTTCTCACCGGCGAGATCGAACAGTTCGCTTCTGTTGACTATGAGAGTAAGATCACTGTCGGTAGGATCGGAGTCGATATCGGAAAGTTCGAGCCTGTCGCGGTCGCAGCTATCAAGAACGCTTGCGAGTCCGCCGACATCATCGTCATCGATGAGGTCGGAAAGATGGAGGTCGAGAGTGAAGCTTTCGTTAAGGCCGTCCGTGAGGCACTCGAAGTCGATAAGCCCATGATCATCACACTCCACAAGAAGTCCCGTAACCCTCTCCTTCAGGATATCAGGAGGAGGGATGACGTCAGGATCCTCGAAGTCACACAGACCAACCGTAACCTCTTGCCCTACAAAGTTAAGAGTCTCATGAACGGTGAGAAGATCTGATGGTCGACGGAACCAGGATAAGGGAAGGTCAGACTGAACTGATCGTTCCCGCACAGCATTCTTCCGGTGGTCCCGGAAAGATCTACGATGACGTATTCTTCAATGAGCAGATGGCATTCAACAGGGATGTCAGTATCATGCTCCTTCGTGCATTGGGTCGCGATATGAAGGTGGCGGATTGTATGGCAGCGACAGGTTCGAGGTCCGTCCGTATCGCCAATGAGGTTCCTGGGACGGAGGTCGTTGCCAACGACATCAATCCTGCGGCCATTCCTTACATGGAGGAGAACATCGCTCTCAACGGATTGACGAATTGCAGGCCCTCAAGGAAGAACCTTCAGGTATTGTTGGCCGAGGAGACCTTCGATTACGTGGACCTCGATCCGTTCGGTTCTCCGATTCCATTCCTCCATGCTGCGATACAGGGATGCAGAAGGGGCGCCATACTTGCAGTTACCGCTACCGATACGGCACCGTTGGCCGGCGCACACCGTACCAAATGTGAGAGGCGTTATTGTTCCACTCCCATGAGGGGTTACATGTGCCACGAATCCGGATTGAGGATCCTGATGGGTGCCGTGGCCAGAGAATTGGCCAAGTTCGACATGGGTATGGAGCCGGTACTGTCGTTCTACGCGGATCACTATTTCAGAACGTACGTCCGTGTCCGTAAGGGTGCAGGTGCAGCCGATTCCACGTTGGCACAGTTGATCCATGTGGCTCTGGACCCTAACACCTTACAGAGGTCCGTATCCACAGTACGTGATGGGGAACACATCTATGGTCCGATGTGGGGAGGGAAGCTCTTCGACAGGGAGATCGTATCCAAGATGGACCCTACCGGAATGGCCGACGAGAAACGTTGCAGGAAGATGTTGGACATCTGGTCGGAGGAATTGGATGAGGTACCGTTCATGTACGACGTCTCCGAATTCTCATCACATCTGAAGGTCCCCTCGCCCAGGTACGATACGCTTCTGGAACTCCTGAACAAGGAGGGTCGTTCCACAAGGACCCACATATCCCCTACCGGATTCAAGAGCGTCCTGTCCGTGGATGATATCAAGCGCATTTTCGTTCAGGCATCCGAGACCCGCTGATCCCATCGGTTATTTCGTTTCGATACGTTAAAGTCGTGTATGTCCATCACCGTTCGATGGATGCACCCCTTTCAGTCAGCCAATTCAACAGGATGGTCAAACAACTCGTAGAGTGCGAGAGATTGTCCGATATCGTTGTAGTAGGTGAACTGAAGGAATATAAACCGTCATCCGGAGGGCACGTATACCCTGTCCTTACGGACGGCTCCTCCGTCATCCCCTGTACATTGTTCAAAAGCGTGGTTTCGAGACTGAACTTCCAGCCAAAGGTGGGTATGAAGGTGGAGGTCTTCGGAAGTGCCAGTTACTATGAGCCGTACGGTAAGCTGTCCTTCAATATCCGCGGGATGAAACCTGCCGGAGAGGGTGACGAGAAGAAGAAACTCGAGGAGCTCAAATTGAAGCTCATCGAGGAGGGATTGTTCGAAAGGAAACGTCCTCTGCCGAGATATCCGCGTACGATCGGTGTCGTGACATCGCAGACCGGTGCGGTCATCAAGGATATCGTCGACACTGCACGCAGAAGGTTCCCTGCGAACATCCTGCTCGCACCTGCGAAGGTCCAGGGGGACGGTGCCGCGGAATCCATCGTCGCCGGTATCGAGATGCTCAACCGTGAAGGTGTCGACATAATAATCGTGGGAAGGGGAGGAGGCAGTGCGGATGATCTGAAGGCGTTCAACGAGGAGATCGTTGCAAGGGCGATGTTCGCTTCCAAGGCTCCGACGATATCCGCAGTCGGTCATGCCACGGACAAATCCATCACGGATCTGGTCGCGGACAGGTATGCCGAAACACCTACGGCGGCAGCGACCATAGCGTTGCCCGATCTGAACGCGGAGGTCGACAGGGTCAATACGCTCACCGAAAGGTTGGACGGTTCTTTGCTCTATGGTCTGGACGTCAGAAAGAAGGATCTCAGACTCCTTACCGCGAGAGTGGATGCACGCAGTCCGATCAACGTCCTCAGATTACAGAAGGGGACCGTTCACGGACTCTCGCAGAGGATGGATTCGAGGATGGACAGATATCTTCAGGGTTGTAGGCATACCATGGAGATGATAGGTTCCAAGTTCGATCTATCCCGTCTGATGACGTACATGGACACATCGTCGGCCAAGGTTGACGATCTGTCCGAATCCATGGATTCCGCCATGGGAAAGTATTTCGAACTTCGTAACGAGCGTTTGGATGCGATGTCATCCCGTTTAACATCCTTGGATCCCAACAGGGTCCTGGATAGAGGTTACAGTTACATCACGGACAGTGAAGGAAGGACTGTCACATCGGTCGGATCGCTGACCGACGGTTCCTCGGTCAACATCAGGATGAGGGACGGAAGAGCGGTCGCAGAGATCAAGGAAGTGGTCAGGAATGGATGAGAACAACATCGAACAGATGACATTCGAGGAATGTCTTGCCAAGCTCAATGAACTCGTCGATCAACTCGAGAACGGGAAGTTGGATCTCGATAGGAGTATCGAGGTCTATGCGGAGGCCGTGAAGTACAGGGACAGATGCAAGGCCGTACTCGAGGAAGGGGAGCGCAAGGTGCAGAAGCTCATGCAGGCCGCCGACGGTGTGAGGAAGGAAGAGTTCATCATCTGATGTTCCAGAGCGGTGTACCGACCTCTTCGCACCACTCCTTGGTGTCCTTGTACAGCTGGGTCTTTACGAATACGTCGTCATCGTATGCGAGTCTCAATGCTCCGCCCAATTCACCTTCCCTGAGGTGTTTGGCATTGCTGCCACCGAAATTGTCACGTAATCCGACCAACAGTACCTTCACCAGGTCGTGACCGCGACAGACCTCCTTCATATCGTGGTTCTTCTCCATCTCCGCGGAAAGTAGTCTGGATGTGTACTTTGCGCTGGTCCTTTCGGAATTTGTGTTAGCGATGGACTCGTTTATCATCGCCCTGATATCGCATTCGAGATTGCGACTGTCGATGAACGCTTTGAAATCAAGGGATTTGAATGATAGACCCAGACCATTCCTTTCAGAGACATACATGAGCAATCCAACGGGGTATGCCCCCTCCATGATCCTGTCACGGATGTCCCCGAACTTCTCCTCGAACAGTGCCAGCTTATCTTGATCCCCGTATTCTGCCAGTACGTCGTCCAAAGCATCCGAAATGATCATCATCGATTCGGCGTCCCTGCAATCGGTCATGAACACAGGGCCTCTGGGTCTTTTGTGTTTCAATCTATCCAGGTCAGAATCTATTATCCCCACGACCTTATCATCGCCACGTTTGTCGTGAAGCAGGGTGACGGAAGTCCTAACCTTGTCCTTGGAATGGGCTATCACCAATCTGACATCCTTCCTATCGGTAAACTTACTGTATAGGCGGGAATCTGTGATCCCTTCGACGACCAGTATCGTTCCGTCGAATCCGGTCCTCATCATGGAAACCGTATTCGATATGTCGGATGATGTCAGGTATTGGCGCATCTGATCATGACCTCAGTTCGTTGGCAAGGTCCCACATATCGTGGATGACCTGCGGTGAATGTGTAGCGATGAGGATCTGGAGGTCCCTGAGACGACATATGTCGTTGAGCAACGGACCCAATCTCTGTTGCCATGAGACATGGAGGGATATCTCAGGCTCGTCGAAGACCACCAATGATCCGGGTTCTGTCTGGAACAGAAGACGGTAGAATATCACCAGGATGTGCTTCTCACCGGAGGATAGGGCCTCCAGCGGAAGTGTGGTGCCGTCTGACAGGTCGATGTAGATCTTTCCGTTGGTGATCCTGAGCAGTTTGTTGCTGTAGAACGAATTGACAACATCCCTGAACACATCCAAGGATTCGGAGAAGAGATAGTTGTCCCTAACATATCTGTCCAAGGCATGTGCCAGCTTCAGATAGTTATCGTGATTCTTATTGATGTCGTACCTTGACGGGGGCATCCTCAATCCGATCGGAAGGTTGATTCTCAGACCTGAATTGTACATGTAGTCAACCTTGGATTTGATATCACGGAGGAGGTGTTCGATCTCATCATCGGCGAGATCGCCATCTATATCCACATCGGTTATGTCTATGGCCGTGCCATCCTTGGCGGATACGAACCAATCCTCCAATTCCTTAGCATATGCATCCAGCGCATAGACGAGTCTGCCATCCTTCTTCTTGACGATCAGTCTGTCGGCGGAGATGTACACCGGAGGTTTCAGCGATTCTATGTCCTCAGGGGCAATCGGTTCCTCCAGTTCGTTCTTCTGGATGAGTGTCAGGAGTCCGTTGGTGGTCTTCTCGACGATCAGTGTGGAATCGTTGTCGAACCCTATGTCCAATCTCTTGAACGGGATCTGCTTCACGACATCCAGGTCTCCGTGCAATATGGAGAATATCAGTTTGAGGAATGCACTCTTTCCGGCACCGTTGGTGGAATGGATGAACGTGATCCCATCCGTATTGATGTCTATGGAATAATCGAAGCTGTTAATCAGGCCATATACCGATGCGGAGGTGAGCTTCATACAATTATGTTACCGACATGCTACCATTTAAGCGGTCTGGTCCTCATGGGTCCGTCTCGTGATTATGGAGAACCATATGCATTCCACCATCATGGACATGAAACAGGGGATGACGGATTCCGGGGTGGATGCCAGCAGCAACATGGACATGGATACCGATAGTCCGGTGTTCTTCCAAACTCCCATGACCATCATGGTCGTTCTGCGGTCGTTGGGTACCTTGACGGCCTTCAGGGCGAAATGGGACAATACGGACAGCATGACCACCCTGAAGATTGCGACGATTAGTATGAGTCCTGCGAACGTCACGTCATCGATGAGGAATCCACGATTGGAGTTCACGGATAGGAAGATCATGATGAACATCATCAGGTTGATGATCGGGACCTTAACAGTGCGCGGGAGGTTGAATCTTTCCAACGGACGTGAGAGGATGAGTGGGATCACGATGAACAGGATCAGGTACTTCAGAATCTCCAAAGGGTTGACCGCATCACCGAGGAGTTCGAAAGATAGCAATGGTGTGACGACGATACCGACCACGTATGTGGCCGTGACACCGACGAACGAGACGTTGAGATCCTCCTTCGTGATGACGGCTGCCATGACCACAGCTATGGCACATGGCATGGAAGCCAACATGACCCAGCCATACCAGATGGCTTCGTTCACCGGTAGGAATAACGCTCCTATGGCGAGCGTGACCAGGGTGTTTAGCACATAGGTCATGAGTACGGAGATTATCGCATCCCTGTTGTTCTCCTTGATGTCCTTCAGGGACAGTTTCAACCCGTCCATGGACAGGGTCATCTGGACCATCAGTACTACGATGATCAGGGTGGATGACGGGACATCCACAGTGTCGATAAGAAGGCTGATGACGATCGCAGATATGACCCAGATTCTCAGGTCCATCAGGGCGTCCATCAGTTTCATAACGGAGTGGACGCAAATAATCGATATATACTTGTCCTATCAGACTTGCTGATTATGATATAAGACACAGTAATCCGTAGGTCATCGTTTTCCCGTGCGGATCGATACTTCGTTTCATGACGAAGAAACCCTTTTATTAACGTGTTGTGAATTCGGGTTCGATGGATATCGATTCCGCTTTCGAAAGCATCAAAGGAAACATTAAGGACGGAAAGAACGAGCTCGTGCTCCCACAGGTCAGGGAGATTGTGGATGCTCACATTGGAAATCCCGAGGTCCTAATCAAATGCGCTTCATTGCTGAAGGTGGTGGAGGAAGAGGAAGAGATACAGTCGATCCTGGACAAGGTCATGTCCAATCTTCCATCCGACGAGTCCGAACTATTGAAGGTCGCAGTCAACCTCAGAGGATTGGGCAGAGTGGATGACGCATACTCCATCTATCGTTCCTTGAAGACCGAGTCCCCAGAACTATATGATCTGGCACAGACGCTCTATCTTCTCGACGAGTACGAGATGGCCATGTCGGAGCTGCTCAAGGCCGAGGGTCTCGGACGTAAGGAACGTATCCTCCTGACCGAATGTTATTCCGCAGTCGGTGAGTTCTCCAAGGAAGAGAAGGAGGCCCAGGCACTTTTGGACGAGTTCGGTCCCGCATATGATATCCTGGTCAATATGAGCAAGGTCCTTTTCGAGAAAGGCGATCCCAAAGGGGCCATAAAGTTCGCAAAGTCCTACCTCAAGGAGGACAAGAAGAATCTCGACAATCTTGCGTTGAACGCATATGTTATGAGGATCAACGGAAAGACAATGGCGGCAGTCAACTATTCCACCCGCGTTCTCAATGCGGATTACAGCCATATCGGTGCATTGGAGACGCTGGCATATTGTCACATCGAAAGGAAGAGCTTCGTTTCTGCAAAACTTCTGGCAGGAGCCATCAACGATGCCGATCCCGGAAATCCCGCTGCCGTCAGGATCCTGGATGCCTGTCGTATCATGTCCTCTTGATGGAATTGGCGATCCTGTACATCGAAGCCCTGATGTTGTTACTGAACTCCTTCCAGAATGTGGGGGTGAACATGACCAGTATCAACATGATCTCCATACGTCCCAGACACATGAGTGCGCACATCACGCCCTGTGCGAAATTGGGGATGGAAGCAACATTGGCCACACTGTACAATCCTGTACCTGTCGTCGTAAGGGACGAGATACAGAGGTAGAACGCGTCCATCACATCGACTCCGGACAGCATTATGGACAGCGTTCCCACGGCGGATGTTATGAAGAACAACAACACCGTGAGGATTCCCGCATAACAGATGGATTCCTTCACGTACACACCGCCGAGTCTCACGGAGCGTACCTCGTTGGGGAAACCTACGGTGGATATCGTGTTCCTGAGGCTCTTGAATATCAGAGATATCCTGGAGATCTTGATACCTCCCGTGGGGGATTCCCTGCATCCTCCGATCATGGCTATGATGGACAGGAAGAGCATCGCCACAGTGGGCCATGAGAAGTTGTAGAACACGAATCCGGTAGTTGTACCGATCGATATGACCATCAGGATGGTGTTTACGACGTTCGTGGCATTCCAATCCATGTATCCGGATTGATCGAGGATAATGAGCAGGGCGACGGACGATCCGATCAACCAGTAGATCATATGTCTTATCTCGCTGTCCTCGAGGAACCTTCTGATGTTCATTCCCGTGACCGCATCGAACAGGGTCATGAAGTTCATAGCACTCAACAACAGGAAGATGGCGATGAATGTCTTGGAGGCCATAGACATCCCCATAAGGTCCTCGTTCAGTGTCGAGAATCCGGTGGTGGAGATGGTGGACATGGAGATACATACGGAATCGATGACATCGTTACCGAGTATCGCCAGTATCACTGCCAGGATCCCAGTGAGTATGGTGTACACCGCGATGAAGTTGAGGGCAAGGTTCCTGATGGAACGGTTCGAGTTGGAGACGGTGCTGTTCAGACCCTCCGACACGAACAGGTTCCTGTTGTTGAGATTGAAGAACTTCAACATAAGACAGAACACGATGATGAATCCGATACCTCCTGCCCAACCGGTCGTAGCTCTCCAAACGAGTATGGACGGAGGGAGTTCGGCGACGTTGGTGACGATGGACATACCGGTGGTGGTGAATCCGCTGATGGATTCGAATATCGCATCGGGGGTGCTGAACCCGTAGATGACGTACGGGATGCATCCGTACGCTATCGCAGCTGCCCACAGGAACACCATCGTGAATACGCCTGTGGACGTATCGATCCTGTTAGGGGATCTGAACAGGAACAACAGGAGTGCTCCGACGACGGCGCCCGTAACGGATGCCAGCGCATACAATACGATGCGTTCTTCCCTGAATCCGAGCACGACCGTACAGAGGAACATGAGGATGGATTCTGCGATCAGGACGTATCCGACAGTGTGCAGAGGGAACGATTTACCCAACCCATTCTTCTTGAGCTCTGTGAACGCCGATTCTTTCTGCATGGTCTCACACGGCGGAGATCGTCGCTTTGAAGATCTTCTGGATCCTATCCAGTTTGATCATGTAAGAGAACAGGAGGATCTTGTCGTTAGATCTGAATTCGGTGTCCATACGTGGGACGGAACACTCCCCCTCCCTTATGACATGTGTGATACGACAGCCCTGGGGGAGTTTGATGTCTCCGAACTTCTTTCCGATGGCCGGTGACTTCTCGTTCAGAGTCAGACTGAAGAACAATTCGTTGCTGTACCTCATCCGAACAAGGGCCTCCTCATCGGAGATCAGTTTCTTGGTGATGTCGTTGGCGATGATACGGTAGAATCCTATGGATGACTGGATCCCTGCCAGTTTGAAGATGCTCTCGTAATCGGGCATGGAGAACTCGGAGATGATCTTCTTCGAACCGTAGTTACGGCCCATGAGACTCGCGAGGAGATTGACCTCATCCGTGGTATCGAGCACCATGAGGACATCAGCACGTCCGACGTTCTCGCTGGAGAGGAGGTGCGGATCCGTGGTGTTACCGTTCATGATGTGACTGTAATCCAGTTTGTTGAGTGTATCGCTACACTTCTTGGGGTCTGTCTCGATGATCCTGATGTTCCTCTTCCCTGCCTTCTCGAGACCTATCGCGGTGTTGACACCGATGGCCGTGGCACCGAGGATGACGAATTCATTGGCATCCCTAACGATACCGAGGATCTTGTTGAACTTCTTGATATCGTCGGATGTTCCGAGGACACAGATCCTGTCGTCGACGTGCAGTTCGAACGTCTCGACCTCCGTGTACACATCCTCCCCTCTGTATATCGAGACGATGGACAGCATTTCGGGTATGTCCTGTATCTCGAGGATGGTCTTTCCGACGACGTTGTTACCTTTGGTGACAAGGAACGTCGCCATGACCATGTCCAAGGAATCGATGTAATCGTACTCTATCGCGTTCTCGAGTATGGCCAACTCCTTGATGATCTCCGCACAGCTGTTCTCCGGGGAGAAGATCTCATCAACGAGTTTGATCGATTTGTCGTCCTCGTTGAATGATATGTAGTCCTCGTTCCTGATTCTGGCGATCGTCTTGACCTCCGGCTTCAGGTTCTTGGCGATCATGCAGATGAAGAGGTTGTCCTCGTCCCTGGCAACGGTGGAGATGATGACGTCGGGGTCATTCATCTTCATCGCATCGCTGAGGACACGCGGATTGGATCCGGTATCGTTGATCAGGGAGACGTTGAGACTGGCTACCTTGTCCGCAGCCTGAGCATCGTTCTCGATGACCATCACATTGTTGGATTCCTCGCGAGAAAGACGTTCGGCAACGATGTAGCCGACCTTACCAGCACCTACCACGATTACATTCATTCAGACCACGATCATTCATTCACTCTTCCTGGCTTTCTTGAACGTACCGCGGTTCGCGAGATAAGCGATGACTGCACCGAGTATGCAGATGATCGCTATGCAGAGACAAACTGCAACGAATGTGTTGATGTACCCTGCATCGCCGGTGAACGCATCGGGTTGAACGTTGGTCGGTTCCGCAAGGAATGTTTCCTCTTTGAGGAACTTGAACAGATCGCTGATATAATCGGAGATCTGTCCCATCATCTCTGCGGAGAACATGACTTTTGCATCATCCAAGAAAGTCTGGAAACTGTAATCCGGCCACTGAACAGTGGAGAGAATCTCGGATGCCGATGGGAAACTGGAGTCCGACTCGCTAGCCGCGTCCACACCACCAGTCGCACATACAGTGGCAACGATGAAGACGGTTGCCAATGCCAGGACTAGTCCTGTCTTCTTCATAACTCTCCTAGGGCACTAGGATAATATAAAGTCTTGTTCGCACACGCGTGAGGTTTCGATATCTCCCGTCCAACAGTATAAATAATGACTGGAACATCGAATGCGCATGTGGCAGCAGTTGGAAGAAGGATTCTGGCAGAAGAACAGGGTATCCACAACCAAGGACGTGACCGATATCGTTGCCGGTATCATCGACCAGGTGAGCAAGGACGGGGACAAGGCACTCATCGAGCTCACTGAGAAGTTCGACAAGGTCAAATTGAAGGCCGTTCAGGTCTCCAGGGATGAGATCGATGATGCATACGAGAAGGTAGATCCGATCCTCGTAGAGGAGCTCGAGAACGCGGCCTTCAATATCCAGCGCTTCCATGAAATGCAGGTTCCCGATGACCTCTGGCTCAGAGAGGTCGAACCCGGAATAACCCTCGGTGTCAAGAGCACGCCTCTCGAGAGGGTAGGATGCTACATCCCCGGAGGTAGGGCAGCATACCCATCCACTGCATTGATGACCGTCATCCCCGCACGTGTAGCAGGTGTTGAGGAGGTCATCTGTTGTACTCCTGCTCCTGTCAACCCCGCGATCCTCGTCGCAATGGACATCGCCGGTGCGGACGAGATCTACACCGTCGGAGGGGCACAGGCAGTCGCGGCCATGGCACTCGGTACCGAGTCCATCGAACCGGTTCAGAAGATCGTCGGACCCGGAAACGTGTTCGTCACCAAGGCCAAGATGATGCTCAGGGACGTCGTCGAGATCGACTTCCCCGCAGGACCCAGCGAAGGTGCCGTATTGGCGGATTCCTCCGCAGACCCAGCGTTCATCGCATCCGACCTCGTCGCACAGGCTGAGCACGATCCCTCCTCGGCTTCCATCCTCATCACGGATTCTGAGGAGCTGGCACTTGCCGTTGGAAAGGAGATCGAGAAGCAGATCGCCAATGCACCCAGGAAGGAGATCATCGAAGTCGCACTCAAGAACTCCGGATACATCCTCGCCAACGATATCGACCACGCTATCGAAATGATGAACGAGGCTGCACCCGAGCACCTGTGCATCGTCACCAGGGATCCGTTGGACACACTTTCCAAGGTCAGGAACGCAGGATCCATCTTCGTCGGACCCTACACTCCCATCGCTGCAGGTGACTATGCATCCGGTACCAACCACGTCCTGCCCACCGCAGGAAACGCCAAGGTAAGTTCCGGACTCAACGTGGCACACTTCAGGAAGACCTCCACCGTACAGTTCCTCACCAAAGAGGGATTGGAGACCCTTGCTCCCACCATCAGGAAGATCGCGAAGACCGAGGGACTCATCGCTCACGCCGAGTCCGTCAACATCCGCTGTCCTGTCCCTGAGAAGAAGGACAAGAAGTCCGGAAAGAAGAACTGAGCCAACAAGGCTCATCTTCAAACCCATTATCTAAAATAGACTGTTTTCCATTCATGTTTCATGGCAGTATACAGATGCAAAGTATGCGGACACATCTACGATGACGACAAGGAGTTCATGCCCTTCAGCGAACTCGACGATTCTTACCTCTGCACGGTCTGCGGTATGCCGAAGTCTGAGTTCGAGGAGATCAAGGTCGCCAAGAGATGAAAACCAATTCGGGGCATACGCCCCGTTTATATTGTTATAATGTGTGGCACATCTGCAGA
Organism: Candidatus Methanomethylophilaceae archaeon; assembly: GCA_017508065.1. Taxonomy (GTDB): domain Archaea; phylum Thermoplasmatota; class Thermoplasmata; order Methanomassiliicoccales; family Methanomethylophilaceae; genus SIG5. Next base: position 3,880 of record JAFVZR010000126.1, on the reverse strand, counting down.
TGAACGCGGATGCCACCCGATCTGAAACGGATGTGTGCGATTCAGATATCTCGCATCATCATACGACAGTGTATCTGTTATTGGCAGTCGTACTGATACTTTTGACAGTATCTTTCACTACAGATCTGGGTGCAGAATCGGAGACGTTCTTTGTTGATGGAATCGAGTATGAAAAGAGTTATGGTCAATCTGTTTGGATTTCTGGAATCAGAGATTCTGTATCAGACTTAACAATTGATCACACAATAACCTATGAATCAACAGATTATGTAATAAATGGTGTAAATCAATTTGCTTTTTTAAATTCTGAGTTACTGACTGGCACTTTAACAATTAACTGTTCGCTCATAATTAACGAGGGTGCATTCAAAGGGTGTACAAAACTATCTTCATTATCTATATCTAATGTAATTTTGTTTGAAGATTGTTTTTCAGGATGCATTTCTCTCGATTCAATTGTAATCAACTCTGGTGTAAAAATGAAGGGCGCTCCTTTTAAAGAGTGCAATGGGTTGAATAGTCTGGAAATTTATCAAAATTCTTTTAAAGATTGGATCGAGTCTCCTTTTAAGGAAATTAAATCTAATCACAATGTTTCATTAAAATTGGGGGATTCAATAACATTGCTTCCTGAGTTATTGTTCTCAGGGTTAGATTCAATTGTTTTAGAAGATTCAGGGTTTGGTAAAAATCTTCAAAAGTTAAAAAATAGTTATTTTTTGGGTTGTAATATACGCCTGCCTAATAATATTTTGATAATAAATCAAAATGTTGATGAAATCGATAGAGAGCTATTAGATAGGATTCAAAATTTAGAAAAAATAGATGTAAATAATGAAAATCCACACTATTATCATAAAAATGGTGCACTTTACAACATCGATACTAGTTCTTTGGAATTTTTAATAAGGTCGACAATTGGTTCCTTTACAATAGATTATGGAACTATTACAATAGGGGATCATTCGTTAAACAATTGCAATCAAATTACGGAATTATATTTTCCAAATTCCATAAAAAATATCCCTGACGGTGCTTTTTCAAATATGTCCGGATTGGGTCATTTTTATGTAAATAGCCCATATTACCGTGATTGTAATGGAATTTTGTATTCTAGAGATTTGAGTGAATTGATTGCATATCCCTCAGCAAATCCAAAAATACGTTATGATGTGCTTCCCAATGTAAAAGTAGTTGATGATTACGCATTTTGTAGGGCGAAGGTATTGAATGAAGTAATTTTACCTGATAGTGTTACTTCTGTCGGTTCATATGCGTTTTATGAATGTAAAAGTCTATCTAAAATTGTATTTTTATCAGATGTTGTTGAATTAGGCGTAAATTCTCTTGATTTAAAAGGTAATGCTGATGTCACACCTTCGTGTAACTTGTATTTACGTAGGGATTTAACAATTGAATCATCTATTGGTAATACGCCTATAGGGTCTTTTGAAAAATGTTGTCCCTTTTACACAATATCGTATTATTATGATGCCGAATCAATTAGTCCCGAATATTGTGATTATTATGCAGAGGGCGATTTGGTAAAAGTTCATGCCCCTATGGAGATTATTGTTGGAACCAGTTTCGATTATTGGTATTTGAATGATCAGACACAATATTCAATTGGAGAAACGTTCTCCATGCCAAAATCGAATTTAAATTTGTTTGCAAAAGTACACAACATTGTATATTTTGTAAATTACGACTCAAATGGTGGTATTGGTGACATGTTACCATCCAAACATGTATATGGCGAGGGTCCGCCATTATCTTCTCCTTTATTCACCAAAATAGGACATTCAATAGTTGGTTGGAATACATCTGTCGATTTAAATGGTGAATTTTATCCCTTGGATTATTCTGATTCTACATTATGTGTTGAAGACAACTCCAATATTACCTTGTTTGCAGTATGGTCTATAAAACAATATACAATTTCTTTCGAAACAGGATTTAGCAATAGTATAGATCCAATTGTTCAGGATTACGATACGCCGATAGAGCACAATCCGCTTCTGGAAAGAGAAGGCTACACCTTCCTCCAATGGTCCCCTGCGATACCGGACCGTATGCCCGCAGAGAATATCACCTGTGTCGCACAATGGTCGATAAACACGTACGATATCACGTTCGATCTGGCATATGGTGGTAAGAAGATCGTTCGTTCGTACGACTATATGGCATCCGTATCTTCAGAGAACGATCCTGAAAGGACAGGATATGTGTTCTCCAAGTGGGATCAGGCAATACCGGAGAGGATGCCTGCGATGGATATGACCATAACCGCGATATGGATCGCGAACGCCTATGCCATCAGGTTCGTTTCCAACGGGGGCGACGGTTCCATGCTCCCAATGAACGCCACATATGATGAAGGAATCGAATTGACGGTTTGTTCCTTCGAAAAGACAGGTTATACGTTCTCGGGATGGACCTATACCTCCGGTGGATCGGTATCATTATCCGATGGATGTGAGGTGAGGAACCTTGCGACGGGAGTGGAGGGTGATGATGAGGTCATACTCTATGCCGTTTGGTCCGCCAACGAATATGTCGTGACCTTCAATAGTAACGACGGTAAGGACAGAGAGGTGTCCCGTACGTTCACATACGATTCGGACGAATCCTTACCGATCGGTCTGTTCACCAGGATAGGACATTCCTTCACGGGATGGGCACCCAGTCCTTCCGGGGAGGTCATCAGGACGGACGGTGCCAAGGTCGACAACCTTTCCACAGGAGCGACGATAGGGCTCTATGCGATATGGTCCGTGAACACGTACAGGATCAATTTCGTGGACACCGGGGATTCGGTAATCGAGGATATCGTTGCATTGTACGGATCCGATATAATTCCGCCCAACGATCCTGTGTGTAAAGGATACACATTCGACGATTGGGATACGGATGTCCCGGTGATGATGCCCGGATATGATATGACCATAACGGCGAAATGGATAGAGAACACCTATTCCATCAGGTTCATGTCCAACGGTGGCATCGGATCCATATCACCCCTGGTCGCCACATACGATCACGATGTAGAATTGACGGTTTGTTCCTTCGAAAGGACAGGATATTCATTCACAGGATGGTCGATGTCCGTTAACGGTCCCGTCTCATTCCAGGATGGTAGCAAGGTGAGGAATCTTGCCACAGGGGCGGATGGTGACGACATCGTCATACTCCACGCGATATGGTCGGCCAACAGTTATGTCGTGAACTTCAACAGCAACTATGGCGAGAACGAGAAGGATTCCCGCACCTTCGTGTACGATTCCGATGAGTCCCTTCCGAAGGGTTTGTTCACGAGGGTGGGACATACCTTGTCCGGATGGGCTTTGGAACCGAATGGGGGAAAGATAAGGTCCGACGGTGCCGGGGTGGATAACCTTTCGTCCGGGGATGAAGTGGAATTGTACGCGATATGGTCCGTGAACACGTACAGGATTCATTTTATCGATACCGGGGATTCGACAATCGATGACATAGTTGGGTTGTACGGTTCACCCATAACCTCACCAGGCGACCCAATATGCGAAGGGCATTCCTTCGCTGGTTGGGATCCGGAGATCCCGGAGACCATGCCCGCCATGGATCTTGAGATAAAGGCGAAATGGTCCGTGAACACGTTCAGGATCCATTTCGCAAATACCGGGGACTCGATCATCCATGATATCGTAACGATATATGGTGCAAGCATAACATCTCCTGACGATCCGGTGCGCAAGGGTTACACGTTCAGCGATTGGAATATGTGGATACCCAGCACCATGCCTGCCAAGGACCTAACTATCGCGGCGGTATGGGTCGCAAACTCGTACTCCATAAGATTCATGCCGAACGGCGGAAACGGGACCATGTCCGCCATGATCGC
>JAFVZR010000125.1 GCA_017508065.1 Candidatus Methanomethylophilaceae archaeon | reverse complement strand
TACGTTATGGATGCACTATAGCGGTAATAACGTCCCATGTCCTTCCTGTTCACGGTACATGTCTTCACTTTACCGTCGATTTCAGTGGATTGGTTGTAACTTCTGATAGGACCATCGATCTTACCGAGTTTGATCTTGCGTTTCTGTCCCTTTTCCTTCTTCTTTTTGGTGCCCTTTCCCTTCTTCTTTTTGGTGCCTTTTCCCTTATTCGTACATTCGTTATTGGCGGCATCCATGACGATGGAGAAGTCCTTGTGAGTAGGATAGGTGTAGGAGTTGAACTCCCCCTTCTTCTTGTATCTGGGGAAATGCGGTCCCGCGACCTCGAGGGTGTCGGTTTCGATGAACAAAGTTGCGGATTCCTTCCTATGTTCTCCGAGTGTTCTCTCACATGCCTGTATGGCGCGTTTAGCCGTCTCGTTCAATGTGGTAGAATATGCATCTTTAACAAAAGGACAATTGTTCCTGAATCTGGTACCAAGACTGTTCAGATCGAACTGTGAGGGTAATTTGCCTGTACTATCGTATTTAAGTTTACAGGCGGTGATGAAGTTGTTGTACGCATAACGGTTGGCTTCGATGTTGTGGTCTATGGACTCCTCCTGTTCACTGGTCGGATCCAACGGGACCTTCAACGTCTTCATGTGTGATTACTTAGTATATGAAGTATATAAAACGTGTTCTGGAATCGAGTACCTCACAACAAACGGTCGCATTCTATTGAAAGGATGCACATTCCATATCTCCACCATATTTCCACATTCTCACTTACGATCCTCAATGGGATTCGACATTAGATCCATCGGAAATCATTGGGATTTCATCCAATCACTCACTGAAAAGGTGAGGATATGCCATCATTCATGGGATATCCCATAGGATGAAGACATCACATGTCCGAATTCACAATTTAGAACTCCCTAACTGGGAACGTTACGTTTTCTTTATGATATGAAAATTCAGACTCGATCGGAATCCCTATTCCCACACATATGTCAAATCCCAGAGTGCGACATGAAAGCGATAAGGAGGAATTTGAAAAACGGAAACGTGAAGTAACCATGAGATTCGTTCCCCATCGACCCTACCAGGGCATGCGTTCGTAGTAATATGAAGGTGTGAAGCCCCTGGGACAATGCGGAGACGTTCAGGATTCGACGGACGCGACCGCTAGGGTGTGTTCGGCATAGCGAATGTAGAATGAATCGTCGTAAGGGCCGCAACTTGACAACGTACGAAAACGAATCTGACCCGAAAGGGAGAACGCACGAACCAATACGGTACTTGGGTCGGATGATGGAAGTACCTGGCTCCATCATCGAACGAACGATGACCCTTCGGCCTAAAGACGGCACCTAAACCGAACGGAACGTCTTCCTCATCGAACATGGAAACCCCGATGTCCTCCACATTAATGGTACCAACCTCGCGAGTGGAAGGGATGGGACAGCGGGAGTAGGAGGTGGCAAGAAGCGAATGCCGTCATGTAACGTGACGGATAGCTCATATGAACGATTCGAAAGGATGCTGACGTGCCACTGGTCAACGATTGAAGGAGAATCATGTATGATGTTAACAACTGATACCTCAACGGCATCGAAAGATGAGAGGTCAGCGGACGTCCCATCTCTATCCAGACAATGGAACTCCATCGACTGGAACAAAGCGGAGAGGAACGTCAGACATATGTAAGGTAGGGTCTCGAAGGCTTACAGCGAAGGTTTCGCTATGTAAGTCGCCCGGTAACAATGAGTTATCATTGGCTTGAGCCGTGTGTGGTGAAAGTCGCACGCACGGTTCTTAGAAGAGGGAGAGGGAGCAATCCCTTCTCCTTATTTGACTCGAAAGATATCGTTCATCCCGACATATCCCTTTATTATCCCTATTCCGAAATCATGCGATCGATGAATAGGATGACTAAGAACGACAAGAAGTTCATCACACAGAAGATCCGTACACAGTACGTCGAGAAGGACTATGCTCTCCACGAACTCGTATCCGTCCTCATCAGGCATCATGATGTCGGAGACAATGATATCGAAACGCTCGTCAAGGAACCTCTGACGTGCCTCCTTGGCACAGAGGCATCCGACTACGGAGTGCCCACTGTATTCCAGGAAGGAACATACGGTATCGTTCAATTCCGGATTATCCTCAACGACCAATACTCTGACCATCGTATCGGTTTCGGGATCGATGTATATTAACCCTGCACCCGATTGTTAACGGAATGTTTCCATGGGTCATTCGTCGAGATGGTAGTACTTCCTCACATCGGTCTCGAGACCGGGGTGTCCCAACAGTGTGACCCTGCTCTCCGGCTTCTGTTTCAGTACTTCCATACCCAGACGTTCATCGAGGTCGGTGGAGAATGACATGATCTCATCGAAGGACGGCATGTTCGCCATGGACAGCTTGTTCCTGGAACCTCCTACGAACACGAATCCCTTGGGTTCCACCATCTGTGTATCCGCCCTCTCGTCCAGTTTGGCGTACTCGTCGACATATCCGAAGTTCAATCCTCTGACGAGGGTGTGACGGATGACCTTCCTGGTGTCCAATGACGGGAGGAGGTCCAACGTCCTCATGAGTCTCTCCCAGCCGTCGGAAATCTTGGGGACACAGGTGCGCTTGTACACTTCCTCGTTCGGTGCGGCGACGGTGACGTACAGTTGTCTTGGAAGCACGTCCAACTCCTCCAGCCTCTCCGGATACGTACCGTTG
>JAFVZR010000124.1 GCA_017508065.1 Candidatus Methanomethylophilaceae archaeon | reverse complement strand
GGGACGTCCATACTCTTCCAGTATCGCTTTCACCTCTTCATCGGTGAATCCGAACATCTCGTCGAAGTCTTTGCTGAGGACGTTGTTGACCTTCAGGTTGTTCAATCCGGAGAATATGGATTCCTTGGAGATCTGCATGACTCCGGTCACGACTCCGAAAGCGAGTGAGTCGTTCCCCTTCAACGCGGATGAGAGGATGTCCCTCATAGAGTCCAGTATTTCCTGGTGATGTGGTTTCCCGAATGCGTTATGGATTGGATTATCATATTCATCGATGAGTACGATGACCTTCTTTCCATGGTGTTCGTGAAGCATACGAGACAACTTGGCTACAGATTTCCTAAGCATGATGGGATTCAGTTTCCTGCGGAAGACATCATCGAAATATCCCTTGCTTACATCATCGAGGATTTGTGAATCCAATAGGTACTTGTGATTACGGAAAAGGTTCGACATCTCATCGATGAGATCCGAATCGAAAGTCTTCATGTTGGAGACACCCAGGTTCTTGAAATCCAGATAGATCACAGGATAAGCGTTCCTGTGCTCATCGCATTCCCTGCAATCCGATACCTTCAGACCATCGAACCATGTGTTGTCCTTGGGATACTTGAGGTTGAAGAATGCATCCAGCATGCTGAGGTTCAGGGACTTGCCGAAGCGTCTCGGTCTTGTGACCTGGTAGACTTCGGACTTCTGTGACAGTATCTGGGGGATCAGGTCGGATTTGTCGACATAGAGGTACCCCTCATCACGAACTTCCTTGAAATCCTGGACGCCTATCGGCAGGGGTCTGACCATAATGTCTTCAAAATTGAACTCCGGGTTAATACACTTGTCGCGTGCAGTTACAGTTACGTTACAGTTGTGTTGATCTTGGAATCTATGTAACAGTTTGGTCATCGCCCTTCCATTGTTGGATTTCTCAATGGAACCGATTTTCGTGAGGATACTCGAAACCCTGTCTCCAGGGGAAATATCCAGTGAATTTGCGTTTAGGATTAGTAAGGGCAGTATATCTCTGGAATGCACTGATTTTCACAGACCCTTTGGGAGAATGCGACGTTGAGATTCTGGTTCATGTCTGATTGTTGACATATGGGTGACAAGTATAGTGATGGAAAGGATATTAGAAAATGTTTGAAGAATCATGGTATCTGAGGACCATGATCCTTGGGTTAGTTCACCAATTGGACTTCCTCTGCCTGATAAGTAGGAACAGGAACAGGGGACCACCGATCAACGATGTGATCAATCCGATGGGCATACCCGTTGCGGTAAGGTTCTTGGATATCAGATCTGCACATATCAGTACCAGCGCACCCGTTACGGCCGAAGCCGGAACCAGGTACTTGTTGTTGTTCTTGATGAACATCCTGGCTATGTGTGGTGCAATCAGTCCTACGAAACCTATAGTTCCGGTGAAACAGACCATCACCGAAGTGACCAGAGACACCACAATGAGGATCGTCGTCCTGGTCTTGTTCCTGTCTACACCGAGCGTGTTGGCATTGTCCTCTGTCATGGAGAGTATGTTGAGGCTCTTGGCCATGTATTGGAAGACGATGATGCCGAAAAGTGCAGCCAGGACGATGACTCCGACGTTATCCCAGTCGATCTTGCCCATCATTCCAAGTCCCCAGTAGTACAGGTCCTGGATGGAATCCTCGGTAGCCACATACTTCAGCAGTGTGGTGATGGCCGAGAACGTGTACATCACTGCGATTCCTATCAGGATGATGGCAGTGGTGGACACCTTCTTCTTGAACGCTGTCATGAGGATGATCACAGCAGAGGGGATCAGCGAGAAAACGAATGCGTTGGCAATCAATCCTGCATCGCTGTAACCGCCTGCGACCACAGTCAGTCCGAGGATTATGGCAAGGGATGCTCCTAGGGATGCTCCGGACGAGATACCGGTAGTGTACGGGTCTGCAAGTGGGTTCTTCAGGGAACTCTGCATGGCGCATCCACAGACTCCGAGACCGGCTCCGACGGCGATAGCCCCTATCGCCCTGGGCACCCTCATGTTCCAGATGACATTATCCGCTTTGATCGACCATGGGTCGACCTGTTCGTAACCCAGTATGTGATCCAAAAGGATGCCATAGGATTCGAAGAAACCTATGTGGAATGTTCCGAATCCCAGTTCCATACCGAAAACTATGACACATGCAATGATTCCGACGATGATGAACAGCCTGTTCCTTAGAAGGGAATGGCGGTATGATCTGATGAAGTCATCCGTTCCGTCCGTCACCAGACATCCCTCCTCATTCTCATAACCAGGTACAGGAACATCGGTGCTCCGATGAACGACATGACTACTCCGACGGGTATGTCGCC
>JAFVZR010000123.1 GCA_017508065.1 Candidatus Methanomethylophilaceae archaeon | reverse complement strand
GCCATGCAGGGTTGTAAGAATGTGGACAACATCCTTGTCTCCGTCAGTTCCAACACACCCTATACCGAACGTTTCCTTCAGGATATGGGTGTGGAGATCATCTGTACCTCTGGTAATGATTTCATGGAGGACATGCACACCGCATTCGGTATGCTGAACAGTGAGTTCATCGTCACATGTCCTTCCGACCTCCCACTGATCAGGTCCTACACAGTGGATTCCTTCATCGAATTCTTCAGACCGGAGATGGAATCAGCAATCGCTGTTGTCGATAAGAACACCGTACTCAACAACGGTATCACACCATCCTTCACATGTGACATCGATGGTTGTGATTGGGTGCTTTCAGGATTGTGCATCTCCGACAGGGTCAAGACGCTTATGGGAAAATTCCTGAACGAGTCGTACATGAAGACGGATTGGGTCGATCTTGCGATCAACGTCAATACGCCTCATGAACTCGCTCTCTCAAGGGGTTTCTTCGAGGACTGCGACCCTACTCGATGCCGAGAATCTGCCTGTAGAGTCTATGAACTTCGTCAAGAATGTCCTCGCAGGTGAGTTTTCCTGCGGATGCGATGATCGCCGCGACCGATGATCCTCCGCAACCGACACCTTCCTTGATGTATCCCCACTCATAGGCCTGGAGTCCTTCATACGGGCTCTTGGAGTAATCCATGTTCACGTAGACGATAGGCACATCCTTATGGATTCCAGCCATGATCTTCTCGATATCGGAATTGGGGTCGTTGACGAGCCATCTGGTGGTTCCCTGGAATATGTTACCGACAACGGATTCGTCCATTGCGACAGCGACAGCGATCACTGCGGCCATCTGTGTACCTCCGCCGACGATGACAGGTACGTGTTTGGCTGCACCAACGATCATTCCTGCGTTGACGGCGATCATCGGGTCTCCGACACAACCTACTGCCCTCAGCGGATCCTTGGCACAATCGCCGATCTTGATCCCTGCGGTCTCCAGAGCGGAATTGACCAGTTTTGTCTTGAGTTCCTTGGGGTTCTTGGGCGAACTGCTGCTGACAAGATTCTCCCTCATGACCCCCATGGCCATCATTGTGGCCATCGCGGTGGTGGTTCCTCCTGCAATGCTCTCGCTGACGATCAGATAGTTGTTGTCCTTGGCGAACAGCTCTCCCAGGACCTTTCCCCTTTCGAACAGGAGTTCCGGATCCTTGACAGCCTTCCCGGTGGTGATGGATTCACCGTATGTACCTCCCACATCGTAGAATGGGATGTTGGGGACGACCTTACAACCTGCATTGATGATGTGACGGGGCATTCCGGAGAGGTTCAATGCCGCTATGGTAAGTGTACCGGGCGTTGGGATTCCTCCCGGGTTGATGGGAATCCCCTTCATACAGACGGTCTTTCCGAGGACCAGAAGTTCCGCATCCGCAGGTCCGGTGAAAAGGGTGAGTTCGGGTGTATCGCCTGCATCGGAGACTCCCGGGATGGTCGATGTGAGGGTGTTACCTACAGTGCACGTGAACACTCCCTTCTTTCCCCAGATCCTGGAGAGGATTTCCTTGGCGATCGTCTCGTTTCCCTTCACGCTCAGGGATGGCGGTATCTCGAATCCGTCTGTCATCGTACTGGGTATATGTAGGGAGGTTAATAATGGGTCGCTTGGGAATCAAAAGGTCGTGTGGGCTATATGGCCCGGATCGTAACATGGTCCTGTCTCCCATTCATGCTCGTATCCTCATATTGTACAAGGAAATCCGCACATTGAATTTCATCATCTGCCCTTTTTTTAGAGAAATTATGTGTGGTCATGAACAAAGGATATTAATACGATGAAATAATATTCGGATTTACCTGTGGATGTAGTGTAGTTGGTTATCACTTGACCTTGCCAAGGTTAGAACTCGGGTTCAAATCCCGGCATCCGCACCATTCTTATCCAACTCTTATCTGTTAAGGAAGCATTCTGTGAAATTTATCAAAAAATAGTTCCTTTTGGGATTGTGTTCCCAAAAGGATTATGGTTTCCATCAGATGTACGACGTTTCGATACAGAGGTCGGGAGCGTTCCTGATGCCTTTCCTATATGCCTCGAAGAACATTCTGATCAATTCAGGTTTGTACTGAATGAACTCCTTGTTCTCGATCATCTTGAGAACTTCATCCTCTGTGGCCCATGAATATCCGTCGACCTCGGACTCCTGTATGGTGATCTTTCCTCCGTTGTATTCGAGGATGTATACGTCGTTGAACAGGTGAGGGAGGCGTAACGTGACATAGAGGTCCGATTCCCTGACATCGTATTTGAGACCGAGTTCCTCGAAGGTCTCCCTTGCGGCACCTTCATGACTGTCCTCCCCTGCATCGACCTGTCCGGCAGCGGATATGTCCCAAAGTCCGGGATTGGATTTCTTTGTCATCGCTCTTCTCTGGATCAGGAGTTTGTCCTCGGAGAATACGCACATCTGTACGACGAGTCTGAATCCCTCATTCTTCCATTCGGAACGGGGGATGATGACTCCCGTGCGTTTCTTGTTGGAATCGTAGACGTCCGTAAGCTCAACCTTTGATGATGTGTTGCAAATCCTAGACATTTCGAATCTCCGACGAAAGGATACCCCTTCCGACAATAATATGTGAAAACAATGGGGTGGGAGGAGGGAGTCGAACCCCCGATCTCAGGATCTGCAGTCCCGTGCATAGCCTCTGTGCTACTCCCACGTGCAAATATCCGTATCTATCAATCCTATATAAGGATTCGTGGTTGGGTTTTTGTGAAAATGTTATTAGATGAGAGAACGGCCACGATTCATGGCCTTATGTCCCTCATCCTGCATACCTGCTTTGAAGTACAGTTGACCCAGATAGTACCAGATCTCGACGTTGTTGGGTTCTCTCTCCGCCCATCTGGTCATTTGTCTGATTGCACCTTTCAGGTCTCCCTTGGCTTCCAGGTCCTTCGCAACGCACATGCCGTGGCTCTCCTCCTCCAAAGTGGACAGCATCACCTTGCGTGCGTTACGTAGGAGGACATCCACGGAGTTCTCCGATATCCAAGGATACCTTCCTCTGACGAGCTCGGAGAACGCGACAGCCTTCTCTGGGATTATCGTGGCCTCGTTACCGGAGAACAGGTCCCTCGGGACACTGATCCTCATGCTTCCGTGAACGACCTCGATGTGACCTGCCTGCGGACTCATCTGTAACTCACGAAGGTACCGCATGCATCCCTGCGACCGGTACCGAAGTCCTTCATCTTGTTGATCTGTTCGCCGGTGAAGACAGGTCCGTCCTTGCATACCCTGTGTTCGTCGCACATACATGCACCACAGACGCCGGCACCGCACTTCATGTATCTTTCAAGGGAGAACTGGCACTTCATTCCGATCTCATTGAGGTACTTCAGGAGGAAGAACAGCATGACCTCCGGTCCGCAAGCGATGATCTCATCATACTCGTGCTCGGCCAGTACCTTCTTGACCATCTCGACAGCATTGCAGTGTTCGCCCATACTTCCGTCGTCTGTACAGATCCAATGGTTCTTGCAATATTCCTTTCCGAGCGGGTCCGCATATGCGACCTCTCCCGCATCCCTTGCGGCGAAGACCGCGTCGACATCCTTGCATTTCAGAACAGGGGTGATCGGAGCGATACCGATTCCCCCTCCAACGACCAGTATCCTCTTGGAGGAAAGGTCGTATCCGTTACCGTAAGGTCCTCTGATCCTGAGTTTGTCGCCCACGGACTTGGATGCCAAAGCCTCGGTATCGGGTCCGATGACCTTGAACGTGATGGACTTCTCATCGTCCACGGATGAGAGCGACAATGGAATCTCGTCCATGCCCGGGCACCAGACCATGATGAACTGACCCGGTTTCGCTTCAGCGTCCCAATCGAACCTGATCGTCTTACTGTATTTGTTGGTCTGTTCTATGCTTTTGACGGTAACGATGGCCTCACTCATGTGCCACACCTCTCATCTCCTCGATACTTCCGTATCCGTACTCTTCCATGAATGCTTCCAATCCTCTGTTGATCTTCTCGAACACGTCCACGCCCTCTGTGAGGACGGCGGATCCGAGCTGGAATGCGGATGCACCGGCCATTATGTACTCCAGGGCATCCCTGTGATCGTAGATGCCTCCGACTCCCACGATCGGGATGGAGACTGCGTTGTGAAGGTCCCAAACCGCCCTGACGCCGATGGGTTTGATGCATTTACCAGAGAGTCCGCATACCTTGTTGCTGAGCAACGGTTTTCCGAACTCGGGAACGATGACCATCGCCTTCAGGGTGTTGATGGCGACGATCGCATCCCCTCCTGCCTCTTCCACGGACCTTCCGATGTCCTGGAGGATGTGCGTGTTGGGTGTGAGCTTCACCCAGACGGGAACCTTCACCGCATCCTTCACGGCCTTGACGATCGTGCCGACCATCTTGGGGTCGGTCCCGACCTCCATTCCGTATCCTTTGGCATGAGGGCATGAAAGATTCAATTCCACGGCACATGCCCCATAGTCCTCCATCTTCCCTGCGAGTTCGGCGAACTCTCCGGGGGATGATCCATAGACCGAACCGATGATAGGGCCTTCCTTGACAGCGACCTCCATCTCCTCGGCGAACGCATCTATTCCCGGATTTGGGAGACCCATCGCGTTGATGCAACCGCAGGGCACCTCGGTGAAGTTGGGGTTCCTGTGACCGGGATTGGGGTTCGAACCTACGGATTTGGATACCACTGCACCTGCTCCGGACCTAAGCATCCTGACCATTGTGTCCCCTGTCTCGTCCATGATCCCGGATGCAACGATTCCGGGTCTGTCAAAACTGATCTTTCCGACTGTGACCTTGAGGCCGCTCATATGTGGATATCTCCTATGACCCATTTAACCGTGCGCACGCGAGTATATAGGGGAGGACGGGGTACGGTCTCACATGGACGTCCAATCCATCCGCGGTGATTTCCCTACAATCAGGAATTCGAAATCGATCTACATGGACAGCGCATGCCAGTCGCTCAAGCCCGATTGTGTCATCGAATCCGTGATGAGATACTATAACGAGTTTCCTGCGTGTGGAGGCAGGAGTGTGCATTCCATGGCAACATCCGTCTCCATAGGTGTGGACGAGTCCAGAGAGAAGTTGGCGGAGTTCTTCAATTACGACGATCCCAACTGTTTCGCGTTCACCAAGAACTGCACCGAAGGGATGAACATCATAGCACACGGATTCGGACTCCGTAAGGGCGATGCGGTCCTCACCACTGACGTGGAGCACAACTCCAATCACGTTCAATGGATCCAAATGGCCGAGGACGTGGGGATCAGGAGACGTTATTGCAGGACATCCGAGGAGGGTGTGTTCGACATCGAGGAGTTCAAAAGATCGATCTCCAAGGATGTGAAGTTGGTATCGCTGGGTCATGTGAGCAATGTCACCGGTTGTTCCGTGCCTTTGAAGGAGGTGGTGGAGATCGCCCATGACCATGGTATACCCGTTCTGGCGGACGGTGCCCAGGCAGCGCCCCACATGAGGGTCGATCTGAAGGACCTGGATGTGGACTTCTATTGTGCCAGTCTCCATAAGATGTTGGCGCCATCCGGTGTAGGTATGATGTTCGGTAAGATGGATCTTTTGAAGAAACTGAAACCTATGATGGGTGGAGGGGGTATAGTCGGTCTTACGACGTACGATTCCATCAAGGTGTCCCCTCCTCCGGAGAAGTTCGAGGCAGGCCTTTCCAACTATTCCGGAATCATCGGAGTGAAGTTCGCTCTGGAATATCTGCAGAAGGTGGGCATGGACGAGATCGGAAAGCACGAGACGATGCTTCAGACGAAGATCCAGAAGGCCACCGAGGACATCAGAGGGCTGTCCATTGTCGGACCCGATGATCCAGCACTCAGGGGCGGAGTGTTCTCGTTCAATATCGACGGACTGAACTCCCACGATATCGCGATGATGTTGGACAATATGGGCGGTGTGATGATAAGGTCCGGTATGCATTGCGCACACCCGTTCTTCGTATCGAGAGGTATCGACGGATGTGCCAGGGCATCTGTGTACCTGTACAATGACGAATCCGATGTGGATCGTTTCACACAATTGTTGGTAAAAATAGCGGAGACGTTCGCTTAAACGTCCCCGTTGTCGTTCATCAGTTCGATGAACAGGGTTTCGTGCACATCACCATCCTTCACCTTCTTGGAGAGCTTGATGACATCGTCGCAACCGTACGATTCCATGTCCGGATCCGTGTAGTTCCTCAGAGTGTACATGTGGATCGTATCGGAATGCACCAGTGCCAGCACATATCCTCTGAACGAGATGCTGGAATCGTTGTCCGGAAGGTATTGATCCAGGAACAATACGCCAACATCCGTTTCGCTCGTCATGAATCTATCCAAGGCTTCGCCAAGCGTATCGCAGTTGTTGCCTGCACTGTCCTCCGTTTCGTCCATCAATGTATCTGTGACCGGGGTGAACAGCAGTCCGATTATCAACGCCGCACAGATGCAGGTCGAGACCCTTGCCATCATGAACTCCATCATAGGACTCTCACCTCGATCTTGTTGTCCATCGTTGTGAGGGCTATGGTAGAGTTTCCTGTGAGCTCCACTGCCCTATCGAATGACAGGATGGGTTTCTCCATCCAACGTTCGGATGTCATGTCCCCGTTACAGAACATATGGATCGCATATGCATCGTCCCCTTCTCCTCCGAGTATCATCCTGCAACCTTCTGGCACATCGATCTCCACTATCTTTGTCGCACCGTTCATGGAATAGTACACCGATCTTGCGGCGTTCGATATCTTGTCGGACTCGTCTTCCATCAGCTCGGTGTTGACGATGCTCTCGTTGGAATCCAAGGCGCTCGATATCGCAGGTAGAGAAATTGTCACCAGAATCGTGATGATAAGGAGTTTGATGGGGAGGGCTGTTACGCCTCTCCTGTCCATCTTCATGCTGACACCATCACCTGGGTCTTGTAGGTTCCGTATCCGGGCTTGGAGACCTCGACATCAAGGTATCCGTATCCCTTAAGGCCGGAGAGGTAGACGGTGAGTTCGGAGTATCCGTCTCCTCCGGTGGAGGTTACAACGGTTCCTCCGACGGGTGCACCAAGGACGTTGAACTTGTGCTCGTAGACCTCGGCGACCTCAGAGTCCTCGATCTCTTCCTCTACATCGACCTCGATCTCAGGTTCGACGGTGATGATGGGCTGCTCGACCTCGGGTTCCACGATCTCGGTCTCAGGTTCCACGATCTCGGGCTTATCGATGACGGTCACATCCGCTGGGGGTACCGGGGGCTCCACGTACTGGGGTGCGGATTCCTCGTCGTCACCGAATCCGAAGAATCCCTTGATGGGATCGACGATGTGGTCGGTGAACCAGTTTCCTGTGGTCTTGGGTTTATCAGTGGTGATTCCGAGACCGGTGATTGCGATGTTGGCATCCTCGACAGGGTTTCCCTTGTTGTCGTAGACGACGAATGTGAGTTCGAACTCGTTCGCATAGTTGCTGTCGACGGGATCCGCATAGACTTCGACCCTATCGATGGTGGTCGGTTCCTCGATGTTGTTCATCCATCCGACCATCATGGTGAGTCCGAGACTCGCCACGACGATAATGATCAACAGCTGAAGAGGCAGGCCTTCGATTCCACCTTTCTTGTTCTTTCTCATGCTTTTCTTGTTATTCATGAATGCCTTTCTGAGCTTCATGGTAACAAGTTCTCATTATGAGGGTATATGAACGGCCCGTTAACATTAGGGAGTTAATAGTCAGTTAATTCACAGTTGTAAGTATTATATACAGGACTTAAATGGTGTTAACTAATGTCAGACAGTCCAATCGAAATCGTAGGCCTCCGCAGGGAATTCGGTTCCTTCGTGGCCGTGGACAACCTGGACCTTTCTATCAAGAAGAACAGTTTCACCGGATTCTTGGGACCGAACGGTGCAGGCAAAAGTACCACTTTGAAGATCCTCACCAATTTGATCAAAGCAACGTCTGGTCAGGCGTTCCTGAACGGTATCGATGTCGTCTCGAATCCGCGTGCGGCATTGGAGAACGTAGGTACCGTCGTCGAGACTCCCGAGTTCTATCCATATCTCACACCAAGGCAGACCATGAGGTACATAGGGGAGATTATCGGAATGGACAGGGAAGCGATCTCTGCACAGACCGAGGAAATCCTCGAGAAGGTCAAGATGGTCGAGTGGGGTGACAAGAAGCTCGGAACATTCTCCAAGGGTATGAGGCAGAGGATCGCACTGGGTCAGGCACTCCTCAACGATCCCAAGGTCATCATCCTCGACGAACCGACCTCCGGACTCGATCCTAGAGGAATGGCCGAGATGAGGGAGATCCTCAAGAACCTTAGAAGGGATACCAACGATCTGACGATCATGATGTCATCGCACATCCTCCATGAGGTCAGTGACCTCTGTGACCGCGTAGCGATGATCAATCACGGAAAGCTTCTCGTCCACGACACCATCGACATGGTGAAGGCCATCGCCGATTATCGCGGAATCAACGTCAAGCT
>JAFVZR010000122.1 GCA_017508065.1 Candidatus Methanomethylophilaceae archaeon | reverse complement strand
TCGAATGCGGTGGAGTAAAGAAGATCCCTAACGGTTCCGTCGAAGTCTGCGGAGATGTACTGTGGTTTGTAGGAGATCTTGAGCTTGGTGTCCAGTTTTCCAGAGTCGGCCTCGAGGTCGCCTGCAAGGATCTTGACGAAGGTGGTCTTTCCGGTTCCGTTGGGTCCTACGATACCGACGGACTCTCCGATCCTGACCATTCCGGGGTTCACGTCCAATTCGAATCCTCCGAAGTCCTTTCTGAGTGCATCGAACTCCACCAGGGATGCCGTGTTCCAATCCCCTCTGGGCGGTGATGCGGTGAACTCGATAGGCCTGTCGCGGAACCTGATGTTCTCCTCCGGCAGGTATCCGTCCAGGTAGACGTTGATGGCGGTCCTGACCTGACGTGGCTGGGTGAACACTCCGTACGCTCCTTCGGATCCGTACACGACGTTGACGTTGTCCGCAAGGAAGTCGAGGAGTGCGAGGTCGTGCTCGATGACGACGACCTGTTTCTCGAGACTGAGCTCCTTGATGAGACGTGCGACCTTGACCCTCTGATAGATATCGAGGTACGAGGAAGGCTCGTCGAAGAAGTAGACGTCCGCATCCTTCATGAGGGTGGCTGCGACGGAGAGCCTCTGGAGCTCTCCTCCGGAAAGTTTGTCGATCTGCCTGTCGAGGACCTCGGTGAGCTCCAGTTTCTCTGCTGCCTCTGCAAGGGTCATCCTCTCCTGGACCTTCTCTAGAAGGTCCCTGACGACTCCCTTGACTGCCTGAGGCAACTTGTCGACGTACTGTGGTTTCATCGCGGTCTTGACCTTTCCTGCGTAGACGTTCTTCAGGTACTCGTGGGTCTCGGTTCCCGCATAGTATGCGAGGACCTCCTCCTTGGTGGGAGGGTTGTCGTACCTTCCGAGGTTGGGGATCTCGATACCGGAGAGCATCTTGATCGCGGTGGTCTTTCCGATTCCGTTCGGTCCGAGGATACCGGTGACGATACCCTTCTTGGGGACGGGCAACCTGTAGAGACGGAACATGTTCTCTCCGTACTGGTGCACCATCTCGCTCTTCAGTTCATCGGCGAGACCGATGATCTTGATGGCATCGAATTGACATTTGTTAACACAGATTCCGCAACCCTGACAAAGTGTCTCGGAGATGATGGGCTTGCCCCTCTCACCGAGGGTGATACACTCGGTGACTCCCGTCCTCATGAGGGGACAGAAGTTGATACACTCCTTGTTGCATTTCCTGTTCTGGCATCTATCGTAAAGGACCGCGGCTATCCGCATGACGCGTCCAATAGGGAGCTTATTAATAAACACTCGGTCGCGCGTATTAAGGGACATCTCCGTCCAATATGTCACAAATTCGACATCTGGCACAATCATGTGCGCATATATTGGACACATTTTCACCGTTTTTCAATGGTTGTACGTAAATACTAGGTCTGTATCGCTCGAAAAGAGGATACTTTTATGGTAGAGAAGACGAAGGATGTGGAGACCCTCTTGGGAAACCCGAAGAAGGCGATGTTGGCGATGGCGATCCCTGTTATCATCTCTATGGTGGTCCAGAATGCCAACAATCTGATCGATACCGCATGGGTTGCCGGTCTCGGTACGAGTGCACTCGCAGCCGTTGGTTTCGCATTTCCGTTGTTCTTCATAATCATCAGTGTCGCCAACGGTATCGGTATCGGTTCGTCATCAGCAATAGCCAGATTCATCGGAATGGGCGATCGTGAATCCGCGAACCGTACTGCAGGACAGGCCGTCATCCTCACCGTTGTCCTCAGTATCATCATCGGTGCCATCCTCTTCTTCGTGATGGAACCGCTCTTCACGCTGTTGGGAGCAGGTGACTACGTACAGGATTGTGTCGACTACTTCACGCCGGTCGTATTGACCATGCCCGTCGCATTGACCGGTGTCGTTATGGCAAACATCCTCCGTTCCGAGGGTGCGTCCAGGAAGGCGATGTATTCGCAGATCCTCTCCGCCGTGCTCAACATCATCCTCGATCCCTTCTTCATCTACGATTACGGTCTCGGATGGGGTCTTGCAGGTGCCGCATGGGCCACCGGTATCTCGATGTCCGTCTCCACCCTCCTTCTCATCTACTGGTACTTCTTCTCCGGAAAGACCTATCTGAGGATCGATTTCAACAGGTTCAGGTTGGACAAGGAACTGGATAAGGCGATCTTCCGTGTGGGATTCCCCGCTTCCCTGGAGATGGTAGTCGTATCCGTCGTGTCCATGATCGCAAACGTCCTTCTCGTTCAGGTCGATCCGGAGAACGGTGTAGCGATCTACTCCACAACATGGAAGATCATCCAGGTCGTCATGATCCCCATCATGGGTATGGGTTCATCGATTGTACCAGTATGTGCTGCCGCGTACGGACTACGTAAGTTCGACAACATCAAGGTCAGTTACAGGTTCGCCATATTCTCCATCACGGCGATCATGGCAGTCATACTGGTGATCGTTGCATTCGCCGCTGACTACATCGTCATGCTGTTCACGTACTCCGACAGTACCGCTGCACTCAGGCCGGATATGACCTACGGACTCAGGTTGTCATGCCTGTTCATCATCTTCGTTCCATGGGGATTCGTGACCGCAGGTCTGTTCCAGTCCCTGGGCATGGGATTCAAGTCCCTGATCGGCACGTTCTTCAGGAACCTCATCCTCCTGCCCATCGCAGGATTCCTCGGAATCTACTACGGTAGCATGGAGATGTTCTGGGTCGGTGTCGTCATCGCCGAGATCGTGGGAACCCTCGTCATCGGTGTATGGGGTCTGTTCGTACTTGCATCCCTGATGAGGCAGAGACGTGGGGACGTACCCTCCCAACTCTACTCATAAACCTGTAAAAACACACGGGGCACATCGCCCCGTTCTCCGTTATAGTCGAACCGCCTAAATACGTGCGCGCATATTAGCGTGCGATTATATGTCGAAAGTACTAGTCTGTGTCGCATGGCCCTACGCCAACGGTACCATCCACCTTGGTCACATGGCCGGTTCCATCCTCCCTCCGGATATCTTCAGCAGGTACAACAGACTGCTCGGTAACGAAGTTATGATGGTCGGCGGTTCCGACCAGCACGGTACACCGATCACTGTTTCCGCTGAGAAGGAGGGTGTCACTCCCGAAGAGATCGCCAACAGATATCACGAGATCAACAAGAAGGCGATCGAGGACATGGGTATCGAGTATTCCCTCTTCACCAAGACCCATACCGACAACCACTTCGAGACCGTGCAGGACGTGTTCCTCACGCTCATGAAGAACGGTTACCTCACCACCCACGAGAACGACCAGTACTACTGTCCCCAGTGTGCCAAGTTCCTCCCCGACAGGTATGTCGAGGGTGTCTGCCCTGAGTGCGGTGCACAGAAGGTTCGCGGAGACCAGTGCGACGCATGCGGAAAGACCTTCGAGACCGGCGATCTGAAGGATGCGTACTGTGTTCACTGCCACTCATCCCCCGAGATCCGTCCCACCGAACACTACTTCCTCAGGTTGGGCGCTCTCAACGACGAGCTCCTGAAGTACCTCGAGGGTAAGGAGTGGTGGAGACCCAACGTACGTTCGTTCACCACCAACTGGTTGAAGGACGGACTCCACGACCGTGCGATCACCCGTGACATGGAGTGGGGAGTACCCATCCCCATGGACGGTTGGGATTCTAAGGTCATCTACGTGTGGTTCGATGCCGTCATCGGATACCTCAGCGCTTCCAAGGAGTACTCCAAGATCATCGGTAAGCCCGATTACTGGAAGGAGTACTGGATGGATCCCGAGGTCAGACACTACTACTTCCTCGGAAAGGACAACATCCCGTTCCATTCGATCATATGGCCCTCCATCCTCATGGGATACGGGGGACTCACCCTTCCCTACGACATCCCCGCCAACGAGTATCTCATGTACAAGGGCGGAAAGTTCTCCAAGAGCAGGGGAGGCGCCATCGATATGCCCACCGTCCTGTCCAAGTACGATTCCGATGTCGTCAGGTTCTACCTGTCCATAGTCATGCCCGACACTCACGATTCGGAGTTCTCCTGGGAGGATTTCCAGACCAAGATCAATACCGAACTCGTCGGAAATCTGGGTAACTACTGTCACAGGTGCCTCAGTTTTACCAAGAAGAACTTCGGATCCGTTCCCGAGAGCGACGGTGTCAAGGATGAGGTCGCACAGGAGATCGACAGGGCATTCAAGGAGTACTCCGAGTACATGCAGTCCTGTGACTTCAAGAAGGCAATTCAAGGTCATCATGGACCTGTCCCACTTCGGAAACAGGTACTTCGATTCCATGAAGCCCTGGGCTCTCGTGAAGACGGACAAGGACGCATGCGGAAAGGTCCTCTACGACAACCTGTCCGTCGTGAAGGCACTCGCCATCATGATGTGGCCCTTCATGCCCAAGGCAGCCGAGAGGATCTTCGATTACATGGGTCTGTCCGAACTCGAGGCAGGCGGTTACGAAGGAATCAACGTCAAACTCGTGCCCGGTACCGAGCTCAAGGAGCCCGTTCCGGCATTCTCTAAGGTGGAGATCCCCAAGGAGGTCCTCGATGCAGAGAAAGGACTCCTGGACGGAGCATCCGCCGAACCCAAGAAGAAGGAGAAGAAAGAAATGGTCACTGTAGCAGACGGTCCTTTCAAGGACTTCAGGAAGTTGGACATCAGGGTAGCACAGATCACTCAGATTGAGGACCACCCCGATGCGGAGAAGCTCTACCTCATGAAGGTGGATGTCGGAGAGGAGAGGCAGATCGTTGCAGGTCTGAAGGCATACTACTCCAAGGAGGAGATGCTGGGAAGGAAGGTACTGTGTCTCGCCAACCTCAAGCCCGCAAAGCTCAGGGGTCAGAGGTCCGAAGGAATGTTGCTGGCAGCCGATGACGAGGAGATGGGCGGAAGCACCGTTCTCCTCCTGAAGCCCTCCGCGGACGTTCCCAACGGAACCAAGATGAACTGCGGAATGGAGAACTCCGAGTCCAGGATCGAGTACAAGGACTTCACCAACGCGATCCTCAAGGTCGGAGCGTGCTCCGGAAACGTCGTCAACCTCGGTGACAAGTTCGATGTCGAGGGCGAGAACCTCCCCGAGCGTATCGCAGCAGTCATCGACGATGGAAAGGCAGTTCCTCTCTCTGACGGAAACGGATGCTACGCGACCGTTGACCGTGAGATCACCGACGGAGCAGGCGTCAGATGAAGGCGGATCTCCACATACACTCGCACTACTCGGAGGACAGTTGGACCAAGATAGATGCAATCATCAAGTCCGCTGTCAAGCAAGGGATCAGATGTATCGCCATAACCGATCATGACGAGTTCCGTGCACATCTCGATATCAAGGATGACAGGGTCATCGTGATCCCAGCGGAGGAGGTATCCTCCGCAGAGGGACACATCCTGGCATATGGTATCGACAGACACATCCCGAAGGGTATGGGTGTAAAGGAGACCATCGATGCCATCCATGAAGCCGGCGGTATAGCCATCGCCGCGCACCCTTACAGATACCATTCCGGACTCGGGGAGCACAACGTCATCCCCGAGTTCGACGGTGTCGAGGCATTGAACGGTTGGTCGAAGAAGAACGATAACGACCGTTCCAATGCACTGGCACATTCCTTTGGAAAGATCGTGACCGCGGGAAGCGATGCACACAACGCAGGTCGTGTCGGAGAGTCCTGGGTCATATTGCCTGACACCGTGACCACCTGGCAGGAGGCCGTCGAGGCCATCAAGGCAGGGGTCACCGAGATGTACAGCAAGAACAGGTCCACTTTCGGGACCGTCAAGTATGTCACCAAGTCCACCCTGCTCTGGTTCAAGCGTGGAGGGCGCCGCATGGACAGACGGCCTGTAAAGAAGAAGTCCGGAAAGGCCTGATGTCTTTCCCTCTTCCTATTATGTGTTATGGGGCGAGGATGCGATCGGAGATCGTGGTATGTCCGATTACATCCCTCCGCTTCAACTTCATTCGAGGTCGTGTACCTCGTCCCTCGGGGGTACCCACCCCGTATCATCATTGTTGTAGGTGATAGCCCCGTTAGGGCATCTCTTCCCACAACCGTGACAATGGTCGACACATCCCTCCGGGTACGTGACCATGGGTACTGGGTTCCTGGACTTGTCGTATACGTTACGTGGACAGAAATTGATGCAGAATCCGCATTGTGTGCATCTTTGCATATTGATTACCGGGTACCATTCTTCGGTCATGGGATCACGTCAAATTGTATATTCTCTTTATACGACATCCAGGATCGTCATTAATCTTTCTGTTCAGTTTGTCGAAACGATCACTGTGCCAGTATGATCAATTCTACAGGCGGGGTACTTTATTGGATGTGCAGAATACTGTGTTCAACATATTTAAGTTGGATTATACATCCAATTAATATGGGATATTGATCGAACCTCTTTTGCTGTAACACCTTTTCTATGTTGAATTCACATTCGCTCCATCTGTGTAGGTTCGTTTACATAGAGCCGTATGGGGTCCGATAACGGTTCATCCATCTGCACAGTGCGCAGAACACAATCATCCTTTAATCGTATGATTATATACCCATTGTCATGGCAGAACGCGGACTCGCAATCAAGAATCAGAAACTGAAAGCTTTGAGAAAGGATTACCTCGATTATTCGGGATTCCTGTGTCCTGATTGCGGAGAACCGTGCCTTCCGACCAAGCCTGTCTTCAACTCCGAGGACATGGAACCCACCAACATCTCCCTCCATTGCGACAAGTGCGGTGACATCGACATCTACAGGAGATCCACTAGGTGGTTCGTCGCGAAGGACGACGCACCCTACATCGTCGATTCCAGGGCGATCGCCACCGTCCTCATCCACAGGTTCGACCGTTCCTCCTACTCCGACAAGAAGGAGATGTTCGACGACCTCATCCACATGCATGAGGATGCATACTGCGATTGCAGGGCACTCGCCGAGTTCACCATGATGAGGCAGTATGCGGAGGATTGTCTCAAGGTATGCGAGGAGGCCATCGCCGAGGGATTCGATGAGTACAGGGGAGACTATCTCCAGACCGCACCCATCATCGTCATGGACATGATCCGTTCCGGAAAGACCGACGATCTCAAGGCGTTCATCGAGAAGGCATTCGTCGTTGGAAAGGGTGCGGATCAGACCGACCGTCTCGCATTCCTTTCCGCATGTGCATCCATGGTCATCCGCCACGCACCTTTGAAGGACTACATCATGCCTCTTTATGACGAGATCTCTCTTTGGAATCCCGCAGAGAGGATGGACGAGAACACCTTCGAGGTCGCAAGGTACTTCGGAACCGTCGCATCCATCGCGGTCACCCTCGGTCTTCCCGAGGACGGCATCAGGTTCAACAGGATGGAGCTCAACGCCGCATTGAAGGTGGCTGAGGCAGAAGGATTCGATGAGGATCAGTTGTCCGTCGTCGCATTCTGTTTCCAGGACAACATCAAACAGTTCAAGGACGAGAGGGGAAAGGAGTTCGCCGACAAGTACGTCGACTTCATGTCCAAGTACAAGGACACTCACAAGGACATTTATGCCAACGCGCTCCTCAACAGGTTCGAGTACACCACCAACGTCCTCGAGAGCAAGGACATCGACGACGCATTCGATGTCATCGATCTTTTGAAGGAGCCAAAGAACGATTCCGAGAGGACCATGCTCCTTTGGGCATACATGGACCTCGGAGACTTCTACGCATACGAGGACGACGAGAAGGCCATCGACTACTACGAGTGCGCACTCGACGAGGCCGCCAACTACGACATCAAGGCATCCGACGGTCTCCTCACGATCTTCAGGGCATTGTGCATCTCCTATTCCGGACTGCTCAAGGGAAGGTATGGTGCCAGATACACCAAGTTCACTTCCAAGCTGAGGAAGTTCGGAATCTCCGCCGAGGAACTGAAGCAGTGGACCAACCCCGAAACCGAGGAGTGATCGGGCCTAACGGCCCTCATTTCCAAATCACTTACATTGCTGGCACATCGGTTTTTCCCGGTGTGTCGGCATTATCAATTTCTCACAAACTGCCGAACGATTCTTCCACAAACTGCCGAACGGAATAAAGTGCCAGATTCAAAAAATAACGTCGTTGAAAACACGTTCTGAAATCCATTGATCGCTGTCGGGAAAATGTATTGACATGATGCGATTTGACCGTATGGAAGAGCGTTCTGCAACCATCATCCGTTACATATAACCATACCAAAGCATTCATCCCGATGAGTGTGAACGCATGGACTTCGAATACATCCTGAACGACCAAGGTAGTCTGACGATAGTTGAGTATATTGGGGATTCTCTCGCTGTCATCATACCTTCTACGATTTCGGACGATTCTGGGAATCAGATTCCGGTGAGGGTCATCGGTGAATCGGCATTCTCCTGTCATCGTTTGGAATCCGTCGTCGTACCTGAAGGGGTAGAGGTCATAGAGGACTTCGCGTTCCACGGTTGCGATAATCTTAGGGATGTGACCTTACCGTCCACACTGAAGAGGATAGAGGACATGGTCTTCGATAACTGCGTATCGTTGGAGGAGGTCTCCCTTCCCGATGGTTTGGAATATCTGGGTCAGTCCTCGTTCAGTGGTTGTGTCAACCTTCGTTCGATCGTATTGGGCAACAGACTGACATCGATCAACAAGTTCCTCTTCTTCGGTTGCGAATCCTTGGAGGGCATATCGATCCCCGATGGTGTAAGGGATACCCGCGACCATGCGTTCGCAGGTTGTTCCTCTTTGGAATATGTTATAGTGCCAGACATGGTACACACGATAGAAAGGATGGCGTTCGCGCGTTGTTTCTCGTTGAAGGGGATACATCTCGGTCGCAACATCAGGACGATCGGAGGGGACGCATTCGATTCGTGTTCGGAGTTGGCTTCGATCACCTTACCGGAATCCTTGATGAACATTGGAGGTAACGCCTTCAAGGATTGTTCGTCTCTCAGGATGGTCGTGATCCCCGATTCGGTCGTCGGGATGGGGGATGAGGCGTTCTTCAGATGTACTGACCTGAAAGGTGTCGTCATCGGAAGGGGGCTGACACACATGGGCAAGTTACCGTTCAAAGGATGTACCTCCTTGGAACTGTTCGATGTATCGGAGGACAACAAGGCCTTCGCTACCGTGGACGGTATCCTGTACGACAAGGGGATGGAGACCCTTCTCGACTGTCCCTCTGCCATGAAGGGTGAGGTGATCGTTCCCGATGGCGTGTGTGTGATCGGGGATCACGCGTTCTCATACTGTTCGGGTATCACATCATTGATCCTTCCCGAATCGTTGGAGTCCATCGAGGACTTCGCGTTCCACGGCTGCGAGTCCCTATCTGAACTGGTAATTCCCGAAGGTGTGGATTCGATCGGCAACATGGCGTTCTCACTTTGTTCGTCTTTGAAGGAGATGTACATTCCCGATATGGTGATGTCCATAGGCAGTGCACCCTTCTCCGGTTGTTCCTCCTTGGAGTACATCTCCGTGGGTGCGGGTAATGGAGATTACATTTCCATCGACGGTGTGCTGTTCACCAGGGACATGAGGTCAATGATACGTTATCCTTCCATGAAGTCCGGTAAGGAGTACGTCATACCCGATGGGGTGGAGTCCATCGATAGGACCGCGTTCATGAAGTGCAAGGAACTGGAGGTCATCACCGTTCCGGAGTCCGTGACATTCGTGGACAAGTTCGGATTCGCTGGAAGTAAGTGTTTGAAGAGGATAGTGTTCCTGGGTTCCAATCCTGAGTTGTATGTCGAGCCTTCAGCATTGTCGTTCTTGAGTGAGGGTGTGGTGTTCGAGCGTGACGGGAAGGAGTATGACACGTTTGAATCGTTGATGGATGCTATGGGTTCCTGAGTCAGATGTCCCTGATCATGTTGGAAGCAGCATGGTCCTTTTCATCCGGTAGTGCATATCTCCTTTCGTAGGGATGCATCAGGGTATGTCGATTGATCATGTCCGTTTAACAACAGCATGGGTGTAGGGTATCATGATAACGTTACAGAGGTAATGGGTATGTGTGAGGATGATGTTCCAGTATCGGATTCCATTACGCTGGGTATGTTGAGGGAGATAGTTTCTGACATAGCTCCAAATTACCCTTTCAGGAGGGTGTATCTCTTCGGTTCTAGGGCAAGAGGGGATTACTATCCTAATAGTGATTATGATTTCTGTATCGTTCCTGACGAGAGTTATACTATGTTGGACATGGGCGGATTCCTTATGGACATGCAGGATGCATTGTGTTGTGAGATTAGTGTGGTATCCGAGAAAGGAATGGATAAGGGATTCTTAGAGGCCATTGTCAATGAGAAGAAGCTGATCTATGAGGTCTAAGTCCAATGTTCTTCCAAATATAGTGGAGTTTTGTGATGAAATCGAGTCGGATATTCTGTTCAAATCGAATGTGGATTGATGGGTAATTCTCTGTTATTGTGACGTGTGTCCCATATTTGGAATTGTTATCACACTTTAGTTTGTGTCGATAAATTTTATTGTCTGGCACATATGATTTTGATTGGTTTTTGTCATTTATCCTAATGCATATCTTTCTGGTTACAAATACCAATATATGTGCACAATCCAATGAAAAATTATGGAAACAGGGAACCCAACCATTTTACGTAACAGAAGGTCGAATTCTGCAGAAGGCATCAAGAAAGATGACGGATTTGGAAGAAGACTGATCCTTGTACTATTGTTGATCGCATCCGTTGTCTGTGTATCATTCCTCATTCTTAATCCTGCAACACCATCAGTTCCATCTGTTCAGGAACAGGATCCGCAGACCGTACTTCTGGAGGAGATCGCTAATAATGAAGGAATGTTCGATGAACAATCGATAGTCCTCTACAATATCTCGCCTGCTATCGCGGATGAATTCGCCGAGAAGGTCAACGGTTCCCTGCGTATGTCCTTCGATAGGAAGTTCGCGACGATTACGCTCCCTTCATCTGTTTCCATAAAGGATGTCGCATCTGATTCTGAGTTCTCTGATTATTTCTCATCTATATCTTTGGATTATCACGTATCTGCCAGCGAGATCGAAAGTGATCTGAGGCTTCCGATGTCCCCTTCCGTCTCTGCCTCGGATCCGTTCTATGGCAGTCAGTCATATCTCGATTATCTTAATCTGAAGGATACTTGGAATCACACTAAAGGAGCAGGTATTACTGTTGCAGTCATCGATACCGGTATCGATACCGATCACCCTGAGTTTATTGGAAGGATCAGTGAATACTCATACAATGCATCCTTGGACAAGGTCGTCAAGGATTACGATGATTGGTCATTGATCGAGGATGAACAGGGTCATGGAACTGCAGTTTCGGGAGTGATAGCCGCTGCCTGGAATGATATCGGTGTCGCAGGAATATCACCGGATGTTGAACTCTTAGTCATCAAAGCGGAATGTTATGATAACGGGTCTTTTGTCAGAACATCCGACCTCGTCTTTGGATTGTACTATGCGATCGAGCGTGATGTCGATGTTGTGAACATGTCGTTTGGTGGGGCGGCAGATGATAATCCTTATGCAGCAGCTACCAAATTGGCTGTCGATAGTGATATCATCTGTGTCGCTGCGGCGGGAAACGAATCCACATCGGATTTGACATATCCCGCTGCGGACCCCAATGTCATAGGTGTCGGTGCATTATCAGCATCCGATTGGGGTCTTGCGGAGTATTCCAACTATGGGGAGAATTCCGACATCGTTGCTCCTGGTACCACATTCACCACTGAGATGGGTGGCGGATATGATATCGCCAATGGAACTTCATTGGCATCCCCTGTGGTTACGGCCGTATTGGCATTGTATCTCTCACAGAATCCTTACCAGGAGTTCTCCGATGTCATGGAGATTCTTTACGCATCATGTTATGATCTTGGAAGTCCGGGTGATGACTGGTACTTCGGTTTCGGAGCATTGGATGCATATGCATTGTTATTCGAGGAGCGGGGCATAGTAACGTTTGATATGCTGACCGATGAGATCGATGATATTGAGAAGATATTCATCAGAGGTCATGCGCTTCAGGACATCCCCGAACCGGAAAGATTGTATTCTGTGTTCGATGGATGGTACTATGACATAAATTGTACCGAGGAATACAATTGGTATCTGGACGTATTCACTTCCGATTTGACTCTCTATGCATCCTGGGTCAACGAGGATGATACTGTGCCATACACCTATGTGGAATTGGGTGATGGTACGATAGAGATTCTGTCATACACGGGTCACAGAAAGTATCTTACGATTCCAGACATCATCGATGGGAAGGAAGTATCCAGTATCAGTGATTCTGCTTTCAAGAACGAAACTAATGTGAGGTCTATAAACCTCCCTGAACGGCTTAAGACGATCAAAGTCTCTGCGTTTGAGGGTTGCACGTCCTTGGTGTCTATCAACATACCGAATACTGTGGAATCAATCGGTGAAGCAGCCTTCAAGAATTGTCAGAGGCTAGAGGGTGTGGAGTTGACTAGCGAGTCTTCATTGAATGTCATTGGGATGTTCGCGTTCCAGAATTGTTCCAGTCTTTCACGTTTCGACATCCCCGAGAAAGTAATGTCCTTGGAGGGGTCTGTGTTCTATGGTTGTACGAGGATGAGTTCCTTCATTCTGGATTCCGATAACAGGAATTTTACCGTGAAGGATGGTGTTTTATTCAATAAGGTGGCAACCAAGATAATTGCTTATCCTGCAGGGAAGGGCACATCATACAATATCCCTGGTATTGTATGTGATATCGGTGACTATTCCTTTGGTTATTCCAAATTAAGATTCATTGATTTGAAGAGTATATCTTATGTTGGTGAGTGTGCATTTGCATATTCAAAATTGGAATCTTTGATCATAGGTGATGGTGTTACTGCATGTGGGAAAGGTGCATTTTCCAATTGTTTTGACCTATCTTCTGTTGAGATTGGAAATGGATTGAGAGATATTTCTGAGGAGTTATTTTCTGGAACATTCTCGTTGAAATCCATCATCATTCCGCCACAGGTTATTTCCATTTCAGCCGCAGCTTTTTCAA
Organism: Candidatus Methanomethylophilaceae archaeon; assembly: GCA_017508065.1. GTDB lineage: Archaea > Thermoplasmatota > Thermoplasmata > Methanomassiliicoccales > Methanomethylophilaceae > SIG5. The sequence continues at coordinate 3,328 of JAFVZR010000122.1, read as the reverse complement.
ATTCTGGTCTAACTTCAATAACATTCGATGAATATTCATCGCTGGTATCCATTGGTTTTGCTTCTTTTGTAGATTCATCGCTTATATCGATTTCAATTCCCGATTCCCTTCTGTTGATAGGGGATTATGCATTCAGCGGCACACTTTCTCTCAATTCTATTGTCTTTAGCGATGATAGCAATCTGCAGAAGATTGGACTTAAGGCGTTTGAGAACACCCCTTCCTTGGAATCAGTAGAATTGCCTTCCAACCTCTGGATGATTGGCGAGTATGCGTTCCTTGACAGTGGATTGAAAGGCTCCATCTCCATTCCTGCATCCGTTGCAGAGATTGGTGGAGGAGCATTCGCATCATGCGTTGGCATCACATCATTCTCTGTTGAAGATGATAACAAATCCTACGTGGCGAAAGATGGCGTGCTCTATTCAGCATCCGGGGATGTGTTGGTAGAATATCCTGCAGGAAGGGTCGGTTCTACATATTCTGTATTGGATTCTGTCGAAACGATTTATCATTCTGCATTCTATGGTTCGATCAATCTGGATTCGATAGTGTTGCCAGAATCTTTAATAGACATACAGCAACATTCCTTCTATCTTGTTTCCAACCTTCTTTCAATCTCCATTCCTGCGAATGTGATCTCGATTGGAATGTATGCATTTGCAATGGATTGGTCCTTATCTATAATCGAATTCACAGGAGAATCCAAAATAACCAGATTCGGTTTAGGAACATTCTCATATTCTGGTATCGTGTCACTAATCATTCCTGCATCAGTAACATCAATCGCACAGGGTGCATTCACATCCTGTTCTCAATTGCATAATATCATATTTGCAGAGAACAGTTGTTTGGAATATGTATCTGCATACATGTTCGATGGTTGTGACAATCTTACCAATGTTACTTTTCAGAATGGATCTAAATTGACTTCTATTCAGGCACATGGATTCCATAATGCATCAGCTTTGATGTCGATCAATTTCGGTGATGCAAAACTCCTCAATGTCGGCAATTATTCCTTCATGTCCTGTGAATCTCTACTCTCGATTACGCTACCTGATACTTTGGAGGAAATTGGAAGGTTTGCGTTCTATGGTTGCAGTTCTTTGAGTGAGGTGAAGATTCCATCCAATGTCAAGTTTATAGGTAGGGTGGCATTCGACACTGGTAGCGGAATCAGGATTTATTTTGATTCAGATGTCCCTCCAACACATCTTCAAGAAGGCTGGGATGATGGTGTGAGAGGATATCATTTCGGTATCAAGGACATATTGGAATGCGAGGATTGGACCTATGCTATTTTGGAGTCTGGAAATGTCTCGATCATCGAGTATAGGGGCGATGAGAAACAATTGGATCTATCATCTTTTGTTTTTGGAGATGTGGTTACTATCGGAAATGGGGCCTTCAAGAGATCTCCTATCACATCCATCGTTTTGCCGAATACATTGACTACCATCCAAGCGGAGGCGTTCGAGGATTCCATGTTAGAGTCGATAACGATTCCATTAGGTGTGAAGTTTATAGGTCGTGAGGCCTTCCAGAATTCAGCGTTGAATTCAATATCTTTTGAGGGCTCCAGTTCTGTTCAGGTAATCGAAAAGTATGCATTCGCCTATTTGGACTATTTGAACTCATTCGATTTACCCTCCTCGGTTGATACCCTAGGTGTTGGTGTATTCCAACAAAGCAATATCAAGTCATTCGCCTTTGAGTCGGGCTCGTCCCTTACAGAGATTCCTGAAATGGCATTCTATGGGACATCTATTGAATCGATTATTTTACCTGATTCTGTGTCGCACATAGGCCATAGTGCTTTTAGGGATATCACGTCATTGAGGTTCATAGATTTGGGTGATTCTGAGAGGCTTACAATTGAAAGTAACGTATTCTACCATTGTGGATTAACTTCTTTGTTTATTGGTAAAAATGTGGATTACATTGGAGAGTATGCATTTGTCGGACTCAACAGTCTTCAGCATTTTACTGTAGATTCTGAGAATCCTAAATACAAATCCGTTGATGGAATCTTGTTCACCAAGGATGGAAAGAAATTGATCTCCTGCCCTTCTGGAAAGCTCGGATCTTATGTAATACCTGTTAATGTTGAGACTATTGGATTTGGTGCCTTTGAAGACACTACATTGTCCTCAATAGATTTTGCACCTGGAATCAATATTACGTCAATAGGATACAGGGCATTCTTCAACGCGGATAATTTGGAGACTATTTTTATCCCATCTTCTGTGGTGTCGATTGATTACTATGCATTCGCATATTGTGACAATCTTGTAGAGGTCCTGTTCGGAGAGGACAGTCTGCTTACCGGAGTGTACGAAGGGGTATTCTATGGTTGTTCTAGTCTGTCATCGATAGTACTTCCGGAGTCTGTACGTGAAATATCAGATTTTGCATTCTACGGTTGTTCAAGTCTTATTTCGATACCTGTCAGTGACGATAGTGAGATTTTGGAGTTTGGTTCATATTCCTTTGCACATTCTGGCCTGGTAGAATTGAACGTTCCTTCTAATGTGGTTTGTATCGGAGATTATGCGTTTAGAGCAACCGATATCACTGAGGCAACTATAGATGTCGAAAGCATAATCGATTTGAGACTTGGATTTGGAATATTTGCAGACAACACTAGTATAGAAACTCTCACCATTCCTTTCCTTGGCGCATTTTTTGATGAGGGTGGTGCATGGTTAGGATACACGTTTGGTGCCAGCATGTATAGCTATAATGGGGATTATGTCCCATCATCTCTCAAATACTTACACATCATAGGCGATATCACTTATCTTTATGATGGTGCGTTCTACAATTGTTCTAATTTAGAAGAGATTGTGTTCCCGGATACGTTGGTGAGCATGTCCAATTGTGACGTGTTTTTTTCGTGTTCTGCAAAATCTAATTTGGTGTGGGACCTGAATTATTATGAAGGGTATTTGGATGAGGTGCACTGCTCATTAGATCCATTGTATGGATTGATAATGCCAAATGAGGCGGATCAATACAATATTGCTGGTGACATTCTGAATTTCAGAATTAGTTCTAAGAATTTGACTGAAATATATTTTGGAGACAGTTGTCCTGATTTGACTGGAATGGTCATATCCGCTCCAAATTTGAATAAAATATATATCTCTGAGAATAATCGTTCAATATCTGAATCTTCTGGTATCATATATAATTATGAGAAAACAGAGGCTGTTATTGTATTGACGCTGTCTAAAAAAGTTATGATTCCTGGAACATTGAGGATAGTTCCTGAACGTTTCATCAATCAAAATGTAGGTGTTGTGGATTTGGTAATCGAGGAAGG
>JAFVZR010000121.1 GCA_017508065.1 Candidatus Methanomethylophilaceae archaeon | reverse complement strand
GTATCCTCGGTGGACACCAGTCCCTTCAATGCACCGATGCTCACATCCTCCCCTGCCGGGAACCTCCAAGAGTACGCACCCTGCCATCTCTCACCCAGGTCCATGTGGAACACAGGTTCGGGATCGCCCTCGACAATGCACTCGGTGGTGGGTATCATCTCGGCGGGTTTCCAACCGAACAGTCTCTTCCTGACTATGGAGTGCGCACCGTCGCAACCGATCAGATGGGTGCATCCCATGACGTCCCCGTTACCCAATGTGATGGAGAATCCTGTACCGTCCTTCACGATGTCCCTGACGGTGCCGTGCACGAACACGCAACCCTCCTTCGAACACCTGTCCTTCAGACGGTGGAGGAACGCCACCCTGTCGAGCACGTAACCCTTCACGGGAAGACGTACCGTTATGTCCCCGGGGAACGTGAGTTCGCCGAACTCGATGACGTTCCTGACATCCGTGGGTTCTATGTACTTCAACCTGCGGAAGGCCTTCTTACTGATCCCCGCACCGCAGATCTCGTGATATCTGTCATAGGCGACATCGGACATGCGGTCGATGACGGTGACCCTCATGCCCTCAGAAGAAAGATAGAGTGCGGCGGACAGTCCCGTGGGTCCCGCTCCGACAATGACCGTGTGTCCTTCCATGGGTGGGGGATTACGCGATATGAAATATCGGTTTCGCTGGAAGCGGTCCATACATCGCCTACGGACCGTCAGAGCTCCACGTCCAATGCCTTCAGGAACAGCTCCTGGTTGTAGTCCATGGAGGTCATGATCGGCCTCTTCCTGTCGGACATGGTGACCGTCGTGATCCTGGATATGCCTCTGACCACGTCCTCCACGGTGTAGTCCCTGTACATGCTGTTGTCGATCAGACACTTCCTTATCGCCGACCTCAGGATCAGCGTGACGAACTGTATGAAGTATCTGGCGACGAAGTTGTGTCTAAGGAACAGTTTCAGACCCAGGTGGTCCGATTTGTTAAATATGTTGTCGAACGTCCTTTCGACGAAGGTGTTCAGGGTGAAGAGGTCCACCGCCTTGAGCGGGTCCACCACGCAGTCGGAGAGGATAACGGTCATCCCCGCGAACTTGGTGGTCTCCATGATGCTGGTACTGTTCAGTTCGACCTCCATGTCGGAACCGCTGATGTCGAAGTACTTACCGTACAGTTCGGTATGGGATGTCACAGGATGGTTGGTCATCAGTTCGACACGGCACTTCTCGATGATGTTCAGGAAGACGGCCATCTCCTTCTCGGCCTCCTCCGCACTGTAGTACAGGTGCACGTAACAGGGCTTCCCGGAGACCTCCAACATCTGTGTCTTGATGAAACTGTACCCTCCCTTGGAACGTTTGTAGTTCGCGTACGTCATGATCTCGTTCTGCAGTTCCTCTATGGTGTTCTTCGTGATCAGATGGTTGGAGGGCAGTCTGATCGTGAACCTCCTGTCGCTGACGACGAGGACGTTGACGTTGTTTCCGGTGCAGTAGTCCTCGTTGAGCACATACTCCATCTCCGGGGTGTTCACCCAATAGTACCTCTCCTCGGAGCGGATGATGTCCTCGAGGGACATGACCTTGCTGGGAAGGAGTTCGTAACAGATCGGGAGTTGGGATTCCTGCCCGAATATGATGTCCATGTCCATCGTCGGCATGGCATCCAACCTCCCGTACTCCGTCTTCGGGGAGAAGTCACGGTGGTCGTAGCTCATCGAGGGGGAGATGGACATATGGAAGTGTTTGTCACCCTTGACCCTCTTCCTCCAGATCTTCTGGAACGCGAGGATGTCCTCATCCCCTATGTATTCCAGAAGCTCGTTCACGTCATCCTTCTTCAGAACCCTTCCCGACGGGGTGTCGTATATGGCGGACCATCCCTCTATCGATGATAGGTCGGTGTTACCTGTCAGTCCGTACATCGCGCAGGATAGGATGTCCGCCCACCTCTGACCGAACGTGACCTTGAGGGTACGCGTGAGTCCGATCCTCTCGGAGAGTCCGGTTATGGCCTTGGACAATCCTGAGAACCTGAGTGTCGCATCGGGCGTCTCGCTGCGTGTCTTGTTGGGAACTATCTCCCC
>JAFVZR010000120.1 GCA_017508065.1 Candidatus Methanomethylophilaceae archaeon | reverse complement strand
TAGCGGAGATGAGGATATGACACGTGACGAATCGATGATGCCCTCTATCGCTGTTGCAGAGATGAAAGGTACCTTGGGCGGAATGTCCGCCGAGGGGGCCAATGCACTTTTCACACGTTTCCTTTCCGATGTATCAAAGGACTGTGGAAAGGAGGGGGCCATGATGATCGGCCATAACAAGGCCAATTTCAAGTGCGGAGATGACCTTCTTTCGATAAGTTGCACTACCGAGGACGGTAATGTGCGCACGAAGTTCTCCTTCGGTTCCCCGGTGACCGAGTACTCCGGTGTGATCAACGTCATCGTGTACGGTCTGGACTTCCCAATCCTGAAGAGGATCATCGAATCCAGGGTATCGGAGATCCCTGGTTGTACCGCAAAGGTCCTGGAGGAAGGGGGTTGTGACGACCCCGAGTGTGAGGATCCGAATTGCAACGATCCCAATCACAGGCGTAGACCAATTACCATAGAGGGGTTGTAAAGATGGAATATCATGAATTGATCAGAAAGAGATTCTCAGTGAGGAAGTACACCAGCGAGTTACTCACTCCCGGACAGATCGACGAGATCCTCATGGCGGGTAACGTCGCACCTACTGCCAAGGATGTCCAGCCACAGAGGATATACGTGTTGGAGAGCAGAGAGGCCATGGCCAAACTCTCGGAGGCGATAGGGCCGATGGTCTTCGGTGCACCGAACGCATTCATCATCTGTGGTGACAGGGACGAGGCCTGTGTCCGCCCATTCGACGGATGGAACTTCTCTCAGACGGATGCGACCATCGTTACAGACCACATGATGCTTGCAGCACACGATCTGGGTCTTGGTACGTGTTGGATCGGCTACTTCGATCCTAATGTGGTTCGCGAGACCTTCTCGATCCCGGAGAACGAGGAGATCTATCACATCCTCATCGTAGGCCACCCTACGGAGGACTGTGTCCCCGGACCGCTGCATGCCAAGAGGAAGACCCTCTCGGCCACTGTACGCGTCCTGTAAACCGATTCGAACCATGTAGGCGATGTCGGATGCCCGTGACCACGGCAAGGTCACAAACGGCGCCTAAGTCGCCAACATGGTTTCATTCAGTCTTTTCCGCATCCTGGGTCTTATCGGATGTCTTTCTCTTCCTGCTGTCACAGTTCATGTTGATGCATTCGGAGTACGATCCGAGACCGATGATGGGTGCACCGCATACCTGACATGCGTCCTTCGTAGGAGTTATGGTCCCCTTGGGTCTGAGCGGATAGGTCTGGTTGCACTTGGGCCAGTTGGAACAGCCGGCGAAACGTTTTCCAGCCTTCGAGAATAGGACACGGATCTCACCTTCTCCACATGTGGGACATTTGCCCAAGGTGGATTTGGCGGTGTTGCTCTCGCATTTCGGATCGATGCACTGGATCTGTGGCGGGTTGCCCTTCCTGATGACCTTGAGCTGAGGCAGTCCGCAAACGGAACATGTGGTCTCCTGGGTCTGTATCATAGCTCCTCTGGGGAGTGGGTATGCACAGGTACACTCCGGATATCCGTCTCATCCGATGAAGTTGCCGTTCTTGGAACGTTTTATGGTCATGTTGTTGCCGCATTTGGGACAGATGCCTATGTGCTGCTGGGATCTGAGTGCGGATTTGATCTCGTCGCCGATGATGGAACTGTTCTCGGAGATCTCGGATGCTGCCTTGTGCAACATCTCCTGAGATTCGGACACGACGCTGTCGAGTGTCCTTTCGCCACTGGTGATCTTGAGCATGTCCTGTTCGAGCTCAGCGGTCATCCTGGGCTCCGCGATACCTCCTCCGTGGAGTTCGAGGGATTTGGTTAGCGCGATACCGCTGGCGGTAGGGATCATGTGGTTGCCCTGGACGTAGTTCCTGGAGAACAGCTTGCTGATGATGTCGTGCCTGGTGGACTTGGTACCGAGGTTGAGGCGGTCCATCTCCTGGATGAGTGAACCCTGGTTGTATCTGTATGGTGGCCTGGTCTCCTCATCGATGATGTTCATCGAACGTATGTCGATGGGCTTTCCCACCTCTAACTTGGGGATACGGACATCCTTGTTGGTCATGTACTTCTCGTAGTACTTCTTCCAACCCTTCTCCTTGGTGACATGTCCGGTCGCCTTGAAAGTCTCCCCTGCGACGTCGATCTCGACCTCGGAGACCTCCGCCTTGGCATTGGTGGCCACTGTGGCCAGGAAACGTCTTACGATGAGTTCGTAGAGCTTCCATTTGTCCCCTTTGAGCTTATCTGACGTTGCTCCGGAGGTCGGATAGATCGGAGGGTGGTCCGTGGTCCTTCTCTTTCCTCTGGAGGGGATGATGGTCTCCTGTGCGAGGATCTCCTCCGCCTCCTTCTTGAAATCGGATTCCCTGAGCTTCTCCAGTACGGACCTCAGTCCGAGGCTCTTGGGATACTCCGTGTTCTCCGTACGGGGATATGAGATGTATCCTCCCGTGTACAGGTCCTCGGCGATCTTCATAGTGGATGCCGGCGGTATACCGATCTTGTTGGCCTCCACCTGCAACTGTGTGGTGTCGAACGGGGCAGGCTTGTATTCCTCCTTCATCGAGGTCTCGTACACGGTGACGGTTCCCTTCTTGACCTCGGAACATTTGGCATGGATGGAGTCTGCAACATCCTTCTCCCAGAATGGGTTGTCCTTGTGGTTCCCTTCGAATGCGAGCATTCCGAACCTTCCAGATACCTTCCAGTATGGGACGGGTTCGAACTTCTCGATCTCCTCATGTCTGTCGACTAGGAGTTTGAGCGTAGGGCTCTGGACCCTTCCGACGGACATGAAGTTCTTACCGACCTGTCCGGATGAGAGCGAAATGAGTCTGGTAAGTACTGCACCCCAGGAGAGGTCCACGATCTGTCTTGCCTCGGCGGCCTGTGCCAACCTCTCGTCGGGAAGTGTGAGTGCGGCGAATGCTGCCTCCACCTCTCCTTTGGTCAATGCGCTGAAACGGGCCCTTTTGACCTTGTCCATGTCGGCTTCGGCACATTTGACGGTCTCCATACCGATGAGTTCTCCCTCCCTGTCAAAGTCGGTAGCGATGATGATCTCATCGGCGTTCTGCATGAGGCTCTTGATGGTGTTCAGGATGCTCTTTACGCGTACGGTCTTGACCTGTGGTGCATACACTAGGTCCACCGGAGAGCTTGCGCTCCAATCGTTGTATTCCTCGGGGTAATCGAGCTCTATGATGTGTCCCCTCAGGCTGACAACATCGTAATCATCGCCATCATGCGTGAATGAGATGACAGTGACGCCACTGGTCGTCTTGGAAGTGGATTTTCCGTTGGAGAGGATGGTGGATATCCTCCTGGCGGCGTTTGCCTTCTCTGTGATAACTAATTTTCTCATCGCGTGTGTATTTCTTTAGATTTTAAAATAACCTCCTATCATCCTCTATCGGACCAGTCCTGGGAAAGGCTATAATCCTCATTCGATGATACGGCCATATGCGCGACGCTTTGTTGGAGGCTTTGGACTCCACGGTCCGTACCATGGTATCTGGCAAGGATGTTGCCGTAGCGTTCTCTGGAGGGTTGGACAGCGGTGTCGTCGCTGTCCTTTGCAAGAGATATGCCAGATCCGTTAGGTTGTACACCGTGGGTGTGGACGGGTCGTACGATGTGCGTGAGTCGGAGGAACTGGCAAGTGCCCTCGAGATGGATTGGGTCCACATCGCTATAGACGAGGGTTCACTGATCGATGGCCTGAGGGACACGATATCCATAACTGGTACTATCGATCCTATCGTACTATCGTTCGAGGTCCCTCTGATGTACATCCTCCCTAGGATGGAGGAAGAGGTCATATTGACCGGTCAAGGTGCTGACGAGGTGTTCCTGGGTTATTCCAAATATGTCGGATTGTCGGAGGACGGTCTCATGGCACAGTTGTCCGATGACTACGATAAGCTGTTCAATGTCACGCGCGTGCACGAGACCAGGATGGCAGACAGTTATGGAAAGACGGTCCTATGTCCATTCCTGGAGGAATCCGTAAGGGCCGCTGTATCAGAGATCCCCTTGGACGATCTGATGCCACATGGAGATGACAGGAAGGTACCGTTGCGTGATGTCGCCGTAGCGTTGGGCCACCCCGAGATCGCATCCAAACCTAAGAAAGCCGCCCAATATGGGTCAGGTGCGATGAACATGATGAAGCGCATCGCCAAGACACGTGGCCAGACCGTAGGTGCCCTTATTATAGGACTTAAGGATGGGGTTGAACGTGAGTGACTTCGACAAAGAGCTGGTCATCGATTGGTTGCACAATCTCACACGACTCGGTATCAAGTTGGGACTGAAGAACATAACCGAATTGTTGGCACGTATAGGCAATCCTCAGGACAGTTTCAAGACCATACATGTCGCCGGTTCCGATGGTAAGGGATCCACATGCGCCTACATCTATTCCGTCCTCAGGGAAGCCGGAATAAAGACCGGGTTGTATTCGTCCCCCCAGATCGTGGATTTCAATGAGCGCATTTCCGTTGACGGTAAGGACATCTCCGATGAGGAGTTCCTTCTACTGGCATATGAGGTCATGGTCGTCGTGGAATCCATGAAGGACGAAGGTTACGATTGTACCTTCTTCGAATCCACGACCGCGTTGGCATTCCTGTACTTCCAAAGGAAGGGTGTCGAATGTGCCGTCATCGAAGTCGGTATGGGTGGCAGATACGATGCCACCAACGTCATCAACCCCGAGGTCACTGTGATCACCAATATCAGCAAGGAACATACCCAGATGTTGGGCGACACGATTCCGGAGATCGCCATCGAGAAGGCAGGCATCATAAAGGATGGCATCCCTGTGATCACATGCAACACCGGTCCTGCCCTGAATGAGATATCCAACATAGCCAGATCTATGGATTCGGAATTGGTTGTCGTTGACGATGTGACACTCATTGAAATGTGCCAGACATCATCCATCATAGAGTACCATGGTGAGAGGTACGAAGTCGGTATACCTGGATCATATCAGGCTATGAACGCCGCGATGGCCATAGAGGTACTGTCCCGGGTCAGATTGTCCAAGGATCTGAAACCATACATCAAGGACGGACTCAGGAACACGGTATGGCCCGGACGTATGCAGAAGATCGATGGACTTCCATTGATAGTGGATGTCACCCATACGAGGAACGGTATGGTCGCACTCAGCAAGGACATCCTAGAGATATACGGCAAGGTCACTGTCGTGTTCGGCATCCTCAGTGATAAGGACCTAGTTGGAATCTCCGAATGTGTTGCCAAGATGGCAGAACAGGTTATCGTCACCGAACCCGATTCCGACCGTGCGATGGATGTGTCCGAGGTCTCGCGTGTCATGGGCCTCAGGATGGATGACGTCATCGTCTCCGATTCCGTCGAGGATGCGATCGAGACTGCTCTCGAGAACATGAAAGGTTCCGCCGTACTCGTTACCGGTTCATTCAGGATGGCAGAAGGTGCTATGAGATGGCTGAAGAAGAGATCTGTACGATATTAGACATTCTTGCTGAAGAGTATAATCAGGGGTGCTACCCCGGTAGGAACTCAGAGGGATTGAATCCTGAATGGCCTGCGGATCCGTTCCATGTCCTGATCGCTACGATCCTTTCCCAACGTACGAAGGATGACAATACCAGGAAGGCATCCGATAACCTATTCCATAATTACGATTCCATAGAGGCCATCGCATCAGCCGATGTGGACCATGTTGCAGAATTGGTACGCCCTGCCGGTTTTCCGAAACAGAAGGCCAAGGCTATCGTGGATTGTTGTAAGAAACTCATTACGGATTTCGATTCTGTCGTTCCTTCGGAGACGGATGAGTTGTTGAAACTGCCGATGGTGGGTAGAAAGACAGCCGCATGTGTCAGATCGTATGCCATGGGTATCCCGTCGGTATGTGTGGACACACATGTGCACAGAATTGCCAATCTGATGGGTTTAGTGGAGACACGTGACCCGGAGGAGACCGAGTACGCGTTGATGGCGATCACCCCGAGGGAGAGGTGGAACGACATCAACCGTTACTTGGTCAGACACGGCCAGGTCATATGCATCCCGAACCATATGAGGTGCGGGAAGTGCATGGTGTCCCAATTTTGCAGATACGCCCGTGATAATCTCACTGAACGCCCATGACGTTGAGAACGTGCTCGGCGAACAGTTTGATCGGGTCGATATCGGTGTTCTCGTAGAGCATCCTTGAGCCTACGGGGTCCTCGACCTCGTTGAAGACGTACTGACCGTTGTCGATGAGGAAGTCCACACCGATGAAGTCGGGGTGCAGGTCATAGATGACTACCTTGAGGTACTTCTCGACCTCTTCGGGAAGGTCTACGAGTTTGGCCTTTGCTCCAAGGGAATAGTTTGCCCTGAAGTCAGAGTCGTTGGACCTGAGCATGCATGCGACGATCTTGTCTCCGATGATGTAGACCCTGAGGTCCTTTCCCTTCTCGGAAGCGATCTTCTGCATGATGTAGTCCTCGTCGTTTCCGTGAAGACGGAGCTTGTGGACCTCATCCGCGGTGGAGACGATCTGAACGTCGTTTCCTCCGTGTCCCATCCTGCTCTTGACGACTGCAGGGAGGGTGATGTTGGAGGGGTTGTAGAGTGCTCCATCGAGAACGGGCATTCCGAGGTATCTTGCCCAGAAGTGTGCTGCCCACTTATCGTTGGACAATGCGTTGATACGGCTTCCGTTGAAGACCTTGACGTTGTAGTTCTCAAGGTCCTTGATGAATTTGGAGTCCCTGCTCCTGTTGATGACGAATGAAGGGAGGTCGCGTCTGTTGACAGTATGCTCGGTGACCAACCTGAGGGTCACTCCGTGCTCCTTCATTATCTCGGTTATCTTGTCGATGAAGAACTGGTTCTCTTCGACGTCGTGCTTGTCATATACGATCCATGCGTCATTCATTGTTAATCACCGATACGACGTATCTGATTATGTGGTCTGCGACGTTTATCCCTGTGCACATGAGTATGTTCTTCATGTGCGCGTTGGAATTGACTTCACATACTACAGGGCCATCCTCACCAAAAAGGATGTCGATGCCAGCGAAGTCCAGTCCGAGGGCGTCCATGCATTTAAGGGCTATATCAACCTCTCTATTATTAGGTTGATGATACTCCATCAATCCACCGTTGGTGACGTTCGCTCTGAAGTCCCCGTTGGCGGAGTGACGGTACATGGAGGCGACCGCTGTCCTGCCGACCATGTTTATCCTTATGTCCCTTCCTTGGCTGCATTCGATGAACTCCTGCAGAAGGAACGGGGTATCCCCGATCCTGTCAGCGAATGCCTCTATATCCTCCACGTTGTCGAACAGGTGTACTTGGAACCCGAAGGATCCACGATTCTCCTTTACGACGACCGGGAGGCCCAAGATCTCTATGGCATCACGGATGAACTCCTTCCTGCAGAATCCGCAGGACGCATACGTCTTGGGTGCGACGATCGTCTTAGGGGTCCTGATGCCTTTCTCTGCCAGTATGATCCCGGTGAGGGACTTGTCATCGCATGCTTCGATGGCCTCCGATGAGTTGAAGACCGGGATGCCCGCAGCCTCCAGGGACCTTGCGAGACGGATATCCTTGTCCCAGAAGATCACGTAGTCCGGTCTGTCACCGACGACGGATGCTCCATTCTCGTCCAATACGATACGGACATCGCAATTGGCCACTGCGGTGAGGTCCTCACCAAGTCTTATGGCAGCTTCGCATAACTGATCGGCAGGTTCACGGTTCTTACCCCAAGAGAGGAAACCGTTGTAGATTACCCATCCTTTTTTTGGAATGTTATCTCCGGACGAACAGTTCGCGACCATAATGGTAGCAGAATTATCTATACAAAATAAACTTGGCGATGTCAAAATTGAAAGTAGGGGCTATTGCCCCTGTTTTGTTCCTATCAGTGCTTCCTGATGTAGATGAACACACCGAGTCCGACAACGATCACGGCAAGTCCGACTCCACCGATCAGGACCAGGTTGATTCCACCGTCGTCGTCATCGTTTTCGGGTTCATCGAAGTACGTGAGCACATCGTTGACCTCGAACACGTAGGTTGAACAGTGGTCGAGTCCGATCTTGACCATTCCGTTCTCGTCGACGATCACCATGCCGTTCACGAGGGTCATCTTGTTAGATTCCTTGTGATAGACGTTGAGAACCGTACCCTTGTCGAATTTGGATCCCACATCGATGGTGAGGACCGTTCCCTCAGGGAGGTCTCCGCTGTGTTCGAAATCGATCTCCAGGTTCTTTCCGGACTCCTTGGAGGAGAACTTGATCTTCACCTCATCTACAGAGCTGTCCTTTCCGGGGAAGTTCCAGGTTACGGATTTGACCACTCCATCGTCCTTGACAGTGATGAAGGAGTTCTTTCCGGTCAATTGGGTGATGTCAACGACCTCTTCGGTGACTTCTGCGAACAGGTTTCCTCCTGCGACTGCGTTGTATATGTCGACGAGGCTGGTCACCTTATTAACGTAGACGGGGATGACCTTCAGATCGCCGCAGATCCTTCCGAGGCTGACGGGGGCGATCGGACCTTCCTCGTTGAATGTGAACCATCCAACGAAGATCTTGTCAGTGGGCTCTTCGAGCTGCTTGATGAGATCGTCCTTTACGACCGCATTGCCGAATTTGACCTCCTTGGTAGTGACAGGGGCGGTGGCATCCTTATTCTCGTAGAATTCTACATTAAATCCTCTGTCTTTGAGGCCGGTGATGGCCTTGTTGGCAAGGCTGAGTGCGCTCTTGGAAATGGAATCTGCCTCTTTCTCCGTGAGCATGATTCCTTCCTTGCCAAATATGAAGTTAGGAATCGCATCAGGCTTGGCCCATCCCTCAGAGAGGGTGATCATGTCCTTAATCGATCCCATCTCTGCCATATCGTACACATTACCGATTGGAGAATCTCCTTTGTTTGTGTAGAGGATGTTGTAGATATCTCCGAGTTTAAGTCCAAATTTATCGAATAAGAGTGATGCTGTGCCTCCCATATCATATTCATCGAGTATGGAGATTGCAGTCTCCTTAATCATTGAACCTATAGGTGTTGCATCAACGATGTTCAGGAAATCTGCCATTCCGACGTACCCATTTTTGTCTATGCATTTCTTGGCAGCTTTTACGAATGCATCGAGCTTATCATAAGAGATGGAGTACTCGATATCATCGAGGTCGATGACTGCGTTTCCATATG
>JAFVZR010000119.1 GCA_017508065.1 Candidatus Methanomethylophilaceae archaeon | reverse complement strand
GAAGGCAATGGACATCATGCAGAACCTGCAGATCGATGTCATCAACAGGCGTCAGAACTGAGAACCGATGGATCTGTTGATCCTTCCGGCGAACAGGTTCCTGAAGGATGCCTGCATCTTGGAGTTGCCGCTCATCACCTTTCTCACGGAGATCGGCACTCCCTGATAGATGATGTTGTCGGTTATGGTCATGTTGGCCTTCATGTTGGGTCTTATCGCCTGATATGCGGCCTGCATCCTACCCACGATGGTTCCCAATACTCCGGAGATGGAGTATGCGTTCTTCACGATGAAGTCTCTGGCCGTCGTGAACTCCGTCACTCCTACCAAGAACGGATTGTACTGTTTCTCCTTGAAATCGTCCGCAAGGTCCTCTACGGCATCCATGACATAGACCCAGATACCCATCGTAAGGAAGAGCTCCTCCAACTCGGGGGTCCACTCGTCACCGACGAGCTCCCTCAATACCCAGATCATGGACATTGCGGATGTGGTGCCCATCTCGATGGGGTCGTTGCATCCCGCAGCCTCCTTCTCCCTGAGCTCCTCGTATCCCTTCATTATGAGCTCGTCATAGTGGGGATAGTCCTTCCTGGCCTTCTCGATGGAGCGGTTGAGCCAAAGAAGACCCAGATTGGATTTTATCGATGGACCGTCCATCTTGTCGTCGATCAATCCGTTGTTGGCGACGAGGACCGTGTACGCTGCCAATCTCTTCAGAAGATCTTTGTGTCTCTTGCTGTGCCTGAACACACAGAACCTTCCGGTATCTGGCACTTTGATGATCTCCCCATCGTCCAACACGGAGTTGAGCACCAGATTCGCAAAAGTCATCTCGTAACTGACGATGATCGTCGACATCACACCATATCCGTCCCTGAGCTGATGGCACGTTTCACAGTAGTACCCGCGGTATGCGGCCACCTCTTCGCTCCTCATCATTGGTTCCATCGGTATGGTGTAACCGAACATATATCGACAGATGAACATCACATTAAAATAGGTTTACTTATATGCCTTAGCATTAGGCCAGTCTATACTGGTATGGTGAGTAAATGTCCGAAGAGCAGAAGACAACCCAGGAACTTACTGAAGAGTACATGGATCAGTCCATGCCCGCTTCCGCACACATGACGTATGTCCCTCCCCAGGGAAAGTACGCTGAGAACGACCCCCACTACGGCGGACCCGGCTGTTACGACTGCTGTGGATACCACTGCTGTGTCGAGCTCATTGCAGTCGTCCTCGTCGTCCTCGTTTGCTGTGCATACGGAACCGATGGAACCTGCTGCGATTACTGCTATTGGCCCTTCTGAATGGGCTTTTGGTCGTAACCAGGATCACGGGCGGATACTGTGAAGCAGTCACTGTTCGTGATCATGAAACCTACTCTTAACTGCAATGCCCATTGTAGGCATTGCTATCACCGCCCTTCTGAATGTTCAGACGAAGTCATGTCCGAATCCACATTGGAGAAGGTCATCTCCCTCGTCAGAGCAGAATATGATTCCGCATGGTACATCTGGCATGGCGGGGAACCTCTTCTCGCCGGAGAGCAGTTCTTCCGTAAGGTCATCTCCCTGCAGAAGAAGTACTATGACAAGGCGATCACCCGTTGCGGAAACACCATCCAGACCAACGGTGTCCTGTTGAAGTCCAGATTCATCGAGTTCTGTAGGGACAACAGGATCAACCTCGGAATATCCTATGAGGGAGGTCACGATGCGGATCTCAGACCCGATATCGATTCACGCATGATCGAGGAGATCATCGCGTACATGGTGAAGAAGGGACACATGTTCTCCGTAACTTCCACCGTTCATGGCGGCAACATCGATAAGATGGGCGATATGTACGAATCATTCAAGAGGATGGGAGCTTCGTTCTGTTATTCCCCGTCGCTCAGGATCGGAGGCGGTCTCGATAACGAGGACCTTCATCTGGATGCTGATAAGTATGCAGACATGTGCATCGAGATGTTCGAGAGGTGGATCCACGATGTCGATGTGGATATCCCTGTGATGCCCTTCAACCAGTACATATCATCAGCGTTGAATGCACCTAACGTTTCCGATTGTGCACACTCATCCTGTCTGACCAAGTGGATCTGTGTCTATCCTGATGGAAGCGTCTACCCTTGCGGAAAGCCCTGTGTGGAGAAGTACCGCATGGGCAATGTCAATGAAATCTCATCCATAGACGAGCTGTTCAAGTCCGATGGGTTCAGGAACATCCTCGTGGATTCTATCGAGAGGCGCAAAAAGTGCAAGGAGTGCGAGATCTTCCCCAAGTGTGGTGGAGGCTGTACTGTCGATGCCATGGCCGATGGTGACGTCCAGTCCCCTGGTGGATTCTCCTGCCAGGTGTACAAGAAGCTCTTCAAGCACATCGCCGCGACGATGGTGAGGATCATCAACGAGAAAGAGGACCTCTCCCAGTACAACCGTTTCGTAAGGGATGCGGTCATAGGTAAATTGACCAATCCCAACATCATCACCCCGATGTGATTTTCTATCCGTACGTCGATTACGATGCATGGCAGATGCAACCATCACTGTAGAGGCAGGAGCATGTCTCTTCAAGACCGTCGTCATCGCTTCCGTCGATGACGAGATGAACGTCGTATACAAGATCAAGAGCGAATGTCCCGAGATCAGGGCGGCAACCAAGGGATTGGAGGCCATGTCCCTCATCGATGTGGTCACCGGTCCACCATGTGACAATGTGGTCTACAAGGCATGTTCGGGGATCCCCCACGCCGCATGTCCTGTCGTATGTGCGATGGTCAAGGCCGCCGAGGCTGCCGGAGAGCTCGCACTGAAGAAGGATGTCACTTTGAAATTCGAGTGATAGAAAATCGGGGCCTATGCCCCTGCTTTCCTCTTATCCTCGTTGCGGATGTCGACACGTTTGACCTTTCCGCTGATGGACTTCGGAAGTCCCTTCACGAATTCCACTATACGGGGGTACTTGTAAGGTGCGGTTCCGTTCTTCACGTACTTCTGCAACTCGATCTTCAATTCATCGCTGGGTTCGAATTCCTCCCTGAGGACGATGGTGGCCTTTACCAACTGTCCCCTGACAGGGTCCGGGACTCCTGTAACGGCACATTCAAGGACAGATGGGTGCTCCATGAGGACACTCTCGATCTCGAACGGACTGATCCTGTATCCCGAGGACTTGATTATGTCATCGTTCCTTCCGGAGTACCAGATGTATCCGTCCTCGTCCATCCATGCCATGTCTCCGGTGTGATGCCATCCGTCGCAGAGTGTCTCTGCAGTCTTGTTCTCGTCGAGGTAATATTCCTTGAAGATTCCGGGAACACGGGGTTCGATGGAGACGACGATCTCACCGTCCTGTCCGTGCGGCACTTCGTTTCCGTGGGCATCGACCAGTTTCACCTTGTACTGCGGTGAGGGTTTACCCATGGATCCCGGCTTGGGAGTCATTCCACGGAGGGTTCCGACGATGACCGAGGATTCCGTCTGTCCGAATGCTTCCATGAGCTTCAGACCGGTGGCCTTGTACCAGGTCTCATAGGTGTCGGGATTCAATGCCTCTCCTGCGATACAGCAGTTCTTGAGGGACGAGAGGTCGTGACCCTCCAATCCCGCGTTCAGATAGAGCCTGAACATTGTTGGAGGGCAGCAGAAAGTGGTGATCTTGAACTTCTCGATCATGTCGAGGATGTCACTGGGTTCGAACTTGTCATATTCGTACACGAATACCGCGGATTCCATGGTCCATTGACCATAGATCTTTCCCCATGCGTTCTTGGCCCAACCCGTGTCCGCAACGGACCAGTGCAACCCTTCGGGATCGACCTGGTGCCAATGTTTGGCCAGCAGGATATGGCCCAGAGGGTATGTGAAGTCATGCATAGCCATCTTGGGGTTACCGGAGGTTCCAGATGTGAAGTACATCAGGAAGTAATCCGTGTTCTTGTTGGGGACTCTTTCCCAAGTCTCTGGATATTTCTCCATCTCGGTATCGAAGTCCTCCCAACCGTCCCTCTGACCTCCGATTATGAACTTATGCTCCAGACAGGGGATGTCCGTGGTGGCATCGAATGAATCGGCGATATCCGTTTGAATTGTAACGAATGCCGCCTTGATGTTAGCGGAATTGACACGATATTTGATATCGTGAGGTTTGAGCATATATGTGGCAGGAACGACGACAACCCCCATCTTGTGGAGTGCAACGGTGAGGTACCAGAACTGGTAGCTGTGCTTCATCACGAGGATGACGAAATCGCCCTTCTTCAGTCCCTTCGCCTTGAGGTAGTTGCATGTCTTGTCGCTGAGCCTCTTGATGTCAGCGAATGTGAATGTCTTGGATTCCCCGTTCTCGTGTGCCCATACGAGTGCTCGTCTGTCGGGGTCATTGACCGCGATGTCATCTACTACGTCATATGCAAAGTTGAAACCAGGGGGGCAATCGATCCTGAAATCCTTGAGGAGACCGTTGTTATCGAAGGTCTCCGTGACGTATCTTTGGTTTATGTTCCTCATTGTGACACCGTTGTCTAAACAACCCGATTATCTCCAAATATATAATATCAGCGAGTAAAAATTACGATTTCTACGAATTTCGTAGTTAAAGATTCATTCTCAGAGAAATAATCGAATTATTTGTTTATATACTCTCTACGAATTTCGTAATATGGATATCGATATGGTCGCCACAGTCTACAACAAGGACAATCTGTTGATACATTCCTTAGAGAATGCAAATTCGGAAAGGGTCCTGCAGGTATGGCCTTGATCGATATTCTTGGGAAGAGGGAGATTTCGGCAAAGGCGGATTCCAATGTGAGGTTTGCGGTGTTCTCTTTAGGTGGGTTCACAGAAGAACTCGAAGAATATGCGTTGGAAACCGGAACCCTGTTGATAGATTGTGGAAAATTGCTGGGTGATGATGACCCGGACGTGATATGAAAAGGGGAGCCATTGGGTGCCCACGACGGGGCACCCTCTTGGCATTCGGGTTTTATTCCTTCTTGGAGGCTTCGATGTCCGCATTACGGATGTTGACGCGCTTGATCTTTCCGCTGATGGATTTCGGAAGTTCCTTCACGAATTCCACGATACGGGGATACTTGTACGGAGCAGTCTCCTTCTTCGTGAAGTTCTGGATCTCCTTCTTGAGTTCGTCCGTACCATCGTATCCATCCTTGAGGACGATGGTGGCCTTGACCACCTGTCCTCTGACGGGGTCGGGCACACCTGTGACTGCACATTCCAGTACGGACGGGTGCAACAACAGTGCGCTCTCGATCTCGAACGGACTGATCCTGTATCCAGAGGACTTGATGATGTCATCGTTCCTTCCGACGTACCAGAAGTAACCGTCCTCGTCCTTCCATGCGACGTCACCGGTATGGTGCCATCCGCCTCTGAGTGTGACGGCCGTCTTCTCCTCGTCCTTGTAGTATCCGATCATGATTCCGGGAGCATCAGCCTTGACGACGATCTCACCGTTCACTCCGGGGGGACAGCTGTTGCCCTTGTCATCGACGATGTCGACGGTGAACTGGGGTGACGGCTTACCCATGGATCCGGGCTTGGGAGTCATGCCCCTGAGAGTAGCGATCGTCAGGGTGGTCTCGGTCTGTCCGTATCCTTCCATGAGGGTCAGTCCGGTGGCCTTTCTCCAGATCTCGAATGTGTCGGGGTTGAGTGCCTCCCCAGCGATGTTGCAGTGCTTCAGGGAGGACAGGTCATGCTTCTCCACGCCTGCGTTGATGTACAGTCTGAACATGGTCGGGGGACAGCAGAGCGATGTGATCTTGTGCTTCTCGATCATGTTCATGATGTCATCGGGGACGAACTTCTCGTACTGGTACACGAACACCGCGGATTCCATGATCCACTGTCCGTAGAGTTTACCCCATACGGCCTTTCCCCATCCCGTATCGCTGACGGTGAAGTGGATTCCGTCGGGAACGACACAGTGCCAGTGCTTGGCGGTCATCATGTGCGCCAACGAGTACGTGTGCCTGTGGATGACCATCTTCGGATTACCGGAGGTTCCGGATGTGAAGTACATCAGCATCGGTTCCTCGGCCTTGGTGTCGCGTCTTTCGAACTCCTCGGATGCCTCTTCGACCCCCTTCTCGAAGTCGAGCCATCCGTCGCGGGATTCCCCAACAAGGATTCTGTGCTTCAGGGACGGGATGTCCTCGGCGGCCTCCACAGCGTGGGACACGGGGGTCTGGTTGGTACAGATGACCGCCTTGATCTCCGCCGCTCTGACACGATATTCGACATCGTGTTTGGTGAGCATGTATGTGGCAGGGATCGCGACCGCACCGAGTTTGTGCAGTGCCACCATGGTGTACCAGAACTGATACCTCTGCTTCAGGATGAGGAGTACCATGTCCCCTTTCCCGATTCCGAGGGACGAGAGGTAGTTGGCGGTCTTGTCGCTCAACCTCTTGATGTCTGCGAAGGTGAACCTGCGTTCTCCTTCGTTTTCGCTGTCCCAGATCATCGCAAGGCGATTCGGGTCGTTGACTGCGATGTCATCGACGATATCGTATCCGAAGTTGTAGTTCTCGGGATAGTGGAGGTCGAAGGTCTTCAGAAGACCGTCCTCATCGTATGTCTCGGTGACGTACCTTTCGTTGATGTTCCTCATCACTGCACACCATCCTTCATGACGATTGCAAGGAACCTGCATCCGCCTTCGGACGTTGCGATCATTCCGTGTGGTTTTCCGGAATTGTAGTAGACTGAATCGCCAGCGTTGAGGTAGGTGGTATGGTCCTCATAGACGAATTTGAGTGTTCCCTCGAGGACGAGATCGAACTCCTGTCCTTCGTGGGTCGAAGTGTGCACCGGTTCCGACTGTGCGGATTCATCGTATTTCGCTTCGACGATGAACGGTTCCGACAGCTTGTTCTTGAAGTTGGCTGCAAGGTGGTAGTAGTTGAAGCCTGCGCGTCTCTTGATGGGCAGACCCTTCCCTCCCCTCACGACCGTGAACTCGCTAAGGTGTGGGTTGTCTCCGGTGAGAAGCTCAATCATGTCGATGCCGAACTTCTCAGCACACTTGTATAAGAATGTGAATGAGAAGTCCCTCTTACCGGATTCATATTCCTCGTACTGGTCAGGCGTGATCTCGAGGACCTCCGCCATCTCCTCTACGGTGAATTCGCACAGCTCGCGCATAGCAGCGATGCGCTCAGCAATTTCCGTGATCTTGGGTTCTATTGTCATTCATGACTTTTCACACTTTCTAGGTATTTAATCGTACATGTCATCGGGTGGTTTTTGCTGGGTTTTTTCACGCAATGGGGATGACGGCAACTGTGGGCCATCGGCATCATGGACCCTATCTGTGGTCTTTCAGTACGCAATCTCGGGGAACGATGTCGTTCTGGCGGTGTTCGTGACCGTGGAATCGACACCGGACCCATGATGTCGATACATCTTTCCGGCACCCATCCATGAAGATGCGGGTGCGCGCGCCCGCATTACCTAAATAAAGGATATCCGATGTCAGTCCATGCACCCTTTGGAATCACGTGTGACCGTCGTCTGCGGGCATTATGGTACCGGCAAGACGAACCTCTCCATCAACCTGGCGTTGGACTGCGCCGGAGCTGGGGACGACGTGACCCTCATTGACATGGACATCGTGAACCCGTACTTCAGATCGGCGGATTATACGGACATGTTGACCGAAGCGGGTGTCAGAGTCATCGGACCCAATTTCGCCAACTCCAACCTCGATACGCCCTCCCTTCCCGGATCGATAAGGGTCGCCATCGAGGATGGCGAGAGGGTGATCATCGATGTCGGAGGCGACGATGCAGGTGCGACCGCCCTCGCTGTCTACCGCAGACAGTTGGAGGAGGCGGAACCTGATGTGCTGTACGTGATCAACAAGTACCGTTCCTTGACCACGACCCCGGAGGAGGCCGTGGAGATCCTCGGTGAGGTGGAACGTACGGCACACCTGAAGGCGACAGGGATCGTGAACAACTCCCATCTGAAACATCTCACGACCGCCGAGACCATAGAGTCATCGTACGGTTTTGCGGATAAGGTGTGCGAACACACAGGACTTCCGTTGAGGTTCACCACCGTACCGCGCGGACTATCATTGTCCAAGGAAATCGAACCGCTTTACCAGATAGACGTCCATGTGAGGACGCCTTGGGAACAGGATTGGTAGTATCTATGCCGAAAGTGACAGTTGACAACGGAATTTGTAAGGGATGCGAGCTCTGCGTAGGAGCATGCCCCAAGAACATCCTCGAACTGGATAAGAAAGTGACCAACAGCAAGGGTTACCACCCCGCACACGTGACCGACGAGTCCCTGTGCATCGGATGCGGATCCTGCGTCATCATGTGCCCCGACATGGCGATCGTCGTGGAGGACTGAACATGTCCGAGAAGGTACTCATGAAGGGAAACGAGGCCATCGCGGAGGCCGCGATCGCAGCCGGATGCAGGCACTTCTTCGGATACCCCATCACCCCTCAGACCGAGGTCGCGGCATACATGTCCAAACGCATGCCCAAGGTGAACGGTGTCTACCTGCAGGCGGAGTCCGAGGTCGCATCCATCAACATGGTCCTCGGAGCCGCAGCGGCCGGTGTCAGGGTCATGACGTCCACCTCGTCCCCCGGAGTCAGTCTCATGGCCGAGGGAATCTCCTACATCGCAGGTTCCGACGTTCCCGCACTCATCATCAACGTCCAGCGCGGAGGGCCCGGACTCGGAGGAATCCAGCCCTCCCAGGCGGACTACTATCAGGCCACCAAGTCCACCGCACACGGTGACTTCCACATGATCGTCTTCGCACCTTCCACCGTCCAGGAGACCGTGGACCTCGTCGCCAAGGCATTCGACCTCGGTGACAAGTACAGGATGCCCGTCATGATCCTCTCCGACGGAATGCTCGGACAGATGATGGAGCCCGTGGAGCTCCCCGAACCCAAGGAGGTCGACAACGACTCCAAGGAGTGGGCGGCATGCGGACACAAGAACCAGAGGAAGC
The DNA here is from genome assembly GCA_017508065.1 of Candidatus Methanomethylophilaceae archaeon. Taxonomy (GTDB): domain Archaea; phylum Thermoplasmatota; class Thermoplasmata; order Methanomassiliicoccales; family Methanomethylophilaceae; genus SIG5. The sequence goes on along the minus strand of JAFVZR010000119.1, from coordinate 4,023 downwards.
ACAACGTCGTCAACTCGCTCTACATCGACCCCGCAACCTTGGAGGGCCTCGTAAAGAAGAGGTTCGAGAGGTATGCGAAGGTGCAGGCGGAGGAGCAGATGGCCGAGGAGTACCTCGTAGACGATGCCGATATCGTCCTCGTCGCATACGGAGCATCCGCAAGGGTCTCCCGTTCCGCTGTCGATATGGCAAGGAAGAACGGAATCAAGGCAGGTCTCATCAGGCCCATCACCCTTTGGCCCTTCCCCGTCGACGCCATCGCTAAGGCGGCCGAGCACGTACCCAAGTTCCTGACCGTCGAGATGTCCATGGGACAGATGGTCGATGACGTACGCCTTGCGGTCAAGTGCGCAAGGCCCGTGGAGTTCTATGGACGTACCGGAGGAATGATCCCCACCCCTATTGAAGTCTACAACAAGATCGTAGAGATGAACGGAGGTGAGCAGTGATGGGAATCAAAGGAGGAAAGCCCAAGTCCATGACCGACGCACCTCTCCACTACTGTCCCGGATGCACGCACGGTATCGTGCACAGGTTGGTGGCCGAGGTCATCGACGAGCTGGGAGTGGAGGGTAGGACCGTAGGAGTCGCATCCGTCGGATGCTCGGTCTTCACATACAACTACTTCGCATGCGACATGGTCCAGGCACCCCACGGACGTGCACCCGCAGTCGCTACCGGAATCAAGAGGGCAAGACCCGAGAACGTCGTCTTCACCTACCAGGGAGACGGTGATCTTGCAGCGATCGGTACCGGTGAGACCGTACATGCTGCCACTCGCGGTGAGAACATCGTGGTCATCTTCATCAACAACGCCATCTACGGAATGACCGGAGGTCAGATGGCACCCACCACCCTTCCCGGACAGGTCACCCAGACCACCCCCTACGGAAGGGACGTCAAGACCGCTGGAAACCCCATCAGGGTCTGCGAGCTCCTGTCCTCACTGGATGGAGTAGCACTCGCACAGCGTGTCACCGTCGACAACGTCAAGCATGTCAGGGAAGCTAAGAAAGCCATCAAGAAGGCGTTCCAGTATCAGATCGAGGGTCGCGGATACAGCATCGTCGAGGTCGTGTCCACCTGTCCCACCAACTGGGGACTCTCGCCCTCCGACTCACTCCAGTGGCTGAGGGACAACATGCTCCCGCACTACCCGTTGGGCGTCTACAAGGACGTCGGAGAGGAGGCGAAGGAATGAGCGGACTCAACGTGCTCTTCGCAGGATTCGGAGGACAGGGTATCCTGTTCACCGGAAAGGTCATGGCATATGCAGCACTGATGGAAGGTAAGGAACTCTCCTGGCTCCCGTCCTACGGACCCGAGATGAGGGGAGGAACCGCCAACTGCAGCGTCTGCATCTCCGACGAGAAGATCGGATCACCCCTCGTGGTCAATCCCGATGTCCTCGTGGCGATGACCCTCCCTTCGTTGGAGAAGTTCGAGAACGCCGTCGTCCCCGGAGGAAAGATCATCATCGACAGTTCCATCATCGACAAGAAGGTGGAGCGTACCGACATCGATGTCATCTACCTCGATGCATCCAACATCGCGGAGGAGAACGGACTGAAGGGTGCAGCCAACATGGTCATCCTCGGACGTCTGTTCAAGGAATGCGGATTCTGTTCCGAGGAGAACCTCGACAAGGGTCTCCAGAAGAGCATCCCTCCGAAGAAGGCCAACCTGTTGGACAGCAACAGGAAGGCGATCAGGCTCGGAATGGAGAGCTGAGGAAGGGGTCCAACCCCTTTCAAAACCGTTTATCAGGGATGATAGTTTGAGGGAATATTCCGTCGCCGAACGTCGTACCGTTCTTATAGCAGCCTGTATGGCGATCTTCGTCAATCCTTTGGCGGGTACCATGCTCAACCTCGCGCTCAACGACATAGGTGCCGACCTGCAATGCAGCGCACACGAGTTGGGATGGATCGCGAGCATATTCTTCATCGTATCCGTGGTGGCCATGGTCCCCGCGGCCAGATTGGCGGACATCTATGGAAAACGCAGGGTGTTCCTTGCAGGTACGTTGGTGACGGTTGTCGGTCTATTGTTGAGCATGACCGCTCAGAACATCTACATGCTGTACGTGTTCCGCGGAATGACCGGTATCGGTACCGCTTGTATCTCCTCGACGAGCGTCTCCATGATCGTGGACGTGTATCCACGTGACCAGAGGGGTGCCGCATTGGCATGGAACACCGCATGTGTGTACACCGGAGCATCCTTGGGCCCGTCATTGGGAGGAGTCATCACAGATCTGTTCGGTTGGAGGATCATCTTCCTCGTGGTGGTGCCGTTCGTACTGTTGGGAGCATTGATGATGTTCAGGTTCCCCTACAACATCGCCAACACCAAGGGGGAGCCCTTCGATGCGAAGGGTTCCGTCGTCTACGGTCTTTCCATATTGTTCGTCATGTTCGGAATAATCTCCCTGCCCGAACTGTACGGTATTGCGATGATCGTGGTGGGATTCATCATCCTGGCGTTCTTCGTGATAACCGAAAGGAGGACGGAGTATCCCGTCATGCATCTGGAGCTGTTCCGTAACAGCAGGTTCACCCGTTCGTTGACGGCACTGTTCCTGAACTATGCGGCATCGTACTGTATCGCGTTCTTCTTCAGTCTGTATCTGCAGAACATCGGGGAGATGACCTCCACCGAAGCGGGAATGTTCCTGATGATCCAACCCGTCGTACAGGTGATATTCACATTGATCGCGGGAAGGTTCGTGGACAGGATGGACCTGAGGATCCTGCCCACCGTGGGAATGAGTATCACCCTGATCGTAATAGTCATGCTGTACTTCTCCACAGGAATCACGTACAACATCACCATGCTGTACATCGCACAGTTCGTTCTCGGATTGGGATTCGGTCTGTTCTCGTCCCCGAACACCACCGCGACGATGGCGTACGTGGACCGTAGTGATTACAACAAGGCGTCCGCATTGATCGCGACCATGCGTCAGATCGGAATGACCGCATCCATGGGTCTAGCCACATGTCTCATCTCCATATTCCTAGGTACGGAAGCTGTCATCGAACCATCGAACTACGTTCAGTTCGTCGATGTTGTGAAGACGGGACTGTTGTTCTGTATGGCGTTCTGTGCCATAGGTACGATATTCTCATGGTTCAGGGGAAAGGCCACATCCTGTGACGTGGCATCCGGGGACGATCAATGTCAAAGGTCCTGAAGTGTGTCGTGATCGATTGCAGTCAGATCGATGAATGTCGGTACAGGGAGATACTGTCCAATGTCTCCAAAGAGAGGGGATCCCGGGCGGAGTCGTTCAAATCATTCTCCGACAAGGTCATGAGTGCCGTCGCCGGCCTGTGCATGGAGGGGTTGGCCTCCTCCCTGGGTACCAAGGTCAGGAGGTTGGAGAACGGGAAACCCGTCTTCGAACGTGACGATATGTATCTCAGTGTATCACATTCCGGAGGCTATGTGGCTATGGCATGGTCGGACGGATCCGTCGGAGTGGACATCCAAAGGATAGTTCCGATGGGTAATATCGAGAGGAGATTGCTCACCGATTCTGAATGCAAAGTTCTTGAGGATAGGTCGGACCGTTCATTGACCAGGGTATGGACGATGAAGGAATCCTACCTGAAGATGACCGGGGATGGTATCGCCAAAGGACTTCCTGGATTGGATGTGCTTTCGGACGAGTCTCCTGTTATCAAAGAGGGCTATCGTTTCCATACATTCGATGTATCCGATGATGTGATCGTGACGATATGCGGTCGTTTCGATCCATGTCGTGTGAAGGTTCAATCCCTGGATATGGGGCAGTTCAGGAACGCATCCTCTCCGATGTCCTCTATGTTCTCGGGCATATCTATAGATCTCAGTTCGGAACAACCGTAGAATGCGAGGTATTATGGAGACGTCATACGGTCCGACGGATGTGTATCGATCATCGATCATCTGTCGATAACATTAGACATTTGTCTATACGATATTTCCGATTTCCATATCGGTACTTTTCGAACAATGTCATCCATTATTTCAAAATTG
>JAFVZR010000002.1 GCA_017508065.1 Candidatus Methanomethylophilaceae archaeon | reverse complement strand
TTGGACGACTCTTTCGCAAAATTCAGTCTTTTTGTAATGATGGATGAGAATAAGATGGCGTGGGGAGCGAGACACGCCAAGACGCTACCCAGACAGGCCACGGTTGACCCGTTTTTCGATACCTTTGCACCGCGTTCGAATCATTTTCACAAATGCGCAATTACGGAATTCCCGTTCTTAGGAAGCGGAGGTCACCACATTTTTCCTGCGATTCGATCGACAGGAGGTATTGAAAATGGAAACAGCACAGTACAATCAGGCCATAGCTGATGCTATGGGAAGGATGGGTGAACCGTCTCCGGTCACCTATCCCACGAAGAAGAGGAACGTGGTCTCCTTCAAGGGGGAGAACATGTACATGGGACTGAAACTGGTCTCCGAGTACGACAAGGACAAGGGGGAGTATCTCCCGCCCGTACCGAGGATGACCTTCACCGTGGATGGGAAGTATGTGCGCATACCGATGGATTACCATTGGTTGAAGAGGTTCGCCACATTCATCTCCGATCTCGCGGACATCATCAAGGATGTCGATGTGAGGTACACGGGCGATGGTGTGAACGTCGGTAAGGAGGAGGCTATGAGACTTCTTGACGAGTTCAGGAGGAAGCACTGTGTCCAAACGTAGATCCGTCAGGGACCTTGCCAAGAGGAACTCCGGGAAGAGAGTGGGTCTGCGTGCCAAGGTATCCATCGTCGAAGACGAAGGTATCGGATCGGGCGCGATTCATCCATCCTGTCACGATTGTCACATGTTGGACTATCTCGGATTCAATGCAGAGGTGTGTTCCGATGACGAATTGGATCTGGTCAACGAATGCTGTCAATGTGCATTCATCGATGATGTTGCAGGATTCCTGGAAGCATATGCTGACCCTATGGACCTCATCGCATCCATGGTCTATCTCGGGGAGGACCGTCTTGCGGAAATAGCTCTCCCTAACGGCGGGATGATCTCCATTGCCTACCGGCCTCCCGAGGCGCCCGCGTGCGCATGCACGGGCGCTCGGGGGCCGGTATCTGACAAGGAGGCGGATCCGTGAGCTTCCGTGCCAACAGTGGCACGAGGATCGAAGATTACACGAACAATGCGGAGGGTCGCGAACTTTCCGCGAAAACCACTTACTTTCCTTGTGCCGATTCAGATCCCTATGATGACCGTTATGATGTCCTATCAATGATCAGGGCCGACAGGGACCATCCCGTCATATCGTATGTCAAGAGGTTGCCATTCGAATCGACCTCGTATCCTGCCATAAAGTACCTAGGAAAGAAAAAATGTTTCACAGGTACGGGAGGTGGCGTCACAGGTACCTTGGAGAGGGATTCCGAACAGGTTCCCAGCATTACATCGGATCCTCAGGCAGTGATCGGGGATCTCGATAGGGTGGATGAATGGGCGGTCACAGATGGGAAGTTCGTACCGTTCATCACATGGAATCCTCCAGGACATGATATCGAAAGACCTTTGACCAGACATTGTGGTTTCATCAGGTCCAAGGGTGTCAAAGGGGACAGTGGGATCGTACATGTCTCATGCCCCAAGGACAAGGAGCACTATGCGAAGGGGTTGAGCTTCCATTGTAACTCCCTTTCCTGCCCGGTATGTTTGAACAACACCGCACTTCGTGAGGGGGAGGAGATCGAGAAGCGTATGCGTTCATACCAATTCCTTAAGGAGAAGCAAGGTCTGGAACCGGGAGACCTTGGACATTGGGTCATATCTCCGCCCCAGGACTTCACCAGGGCGATGATACAGGACGACCATCACTACATGATGCTCAGACGTCATGTCACCGACTCCTTACAATCCATCGGTTGTAGGGCAGGGTTCCTGATATTCCATCCGTGGAGACAGGGTCCGGACATGTGGAGGTTCTCCCCCCATTTCCACACGGTATGCTACGGATATCTGGATACAGATACGTTCAGATCGAACAATCCGGGTTGGATCATCAAGAAGGTGCATGCGGATGCGAAGGTGGAATCCATAGGCCAGACCGCCGCATATCTGCTGACGCATTGCGGTCTTGGTTTATCGGAGAGGGATATCGACGATATCGATCTCGATCTGGCGTTCCTCGGATACATGTTACCGGGATTGAACAACAAGAACGATTCCTCCCATGGGGAATTGCTCTTGGAGGATGGTGATACGATATCGGATATCGGCATCAGATATTCGGATAGGGATCACGAGGATTCGATCGATGGCAAGGGCCGTATGGTCGGTGACATCTCCGATATCGATTGGGTGGAGTGGGTGAAATCGAAACTGTTCAAGAGGTATCGTATCACGTACTTCGGTATGGTCTCCCACAGGGACCTCCGTTCCGTAGGGTCGGAGAGTTGGGTGGAGGTAAGGAGGTGCCCTCATTGCGGCACCGACATGAGAACCTATGAAGGAGTGTGCGATTCATGCGGTACGCAGTCCACATATTCGCATCATAACGATTTCAGAGCGTTCAAGGAACATCTGACGATCGTCAACGATTCGTTGGAGGCCATAAGGGGCGAGTTGCGCATCGACCCTTGTTCCTACGACTGGATATCGAACGATGAAACTCCGGGAGGCATGTTATCTGCGATAAGTCCGAAGGTATCATTGATGGTGGGTACCGATGAACTACGTACGAGGGACAACAAGCTCTCCGATGATGAGATAAAGGCATTGCTAGCCAAGGTGGATGATGGATAAAGGGTTCGATGATACGATTCCCATGAAAGGACTGTCCAATCATAAGTGTATTTAAGCAGTAAGTGATATGGACATGTGTTATGGTCAGGGCTTTGCCGATAGGCGTTCAGGACTTCAAGGAGATCCGCGATTCCGATT
>JAFVZR010000118.1 GCA_017508065.1 Candidatus Methanomethylophilaceae archaeon | reverse complement strand
CCCTTGAAATCCGATTCCCTCATGGATGATCATTGGAACCACTCGGAATATAGATGCTTCGGACACCCGTAACGAAAGACCTCTTTCATAAGGGGATCCTTATTAAAATTGTTTAAATACTCACTTTCATAACGAACCGATACCAGGGATTCGTGAAGAGAACATACTGCCGCATGTTCACTGATTTTTCCTCATGAAGACAAGGTTTTGAATACCCTCACAAAGATCGGTTCCATCGAGATCAAGTGCATTCCCATCGATTCCTCCGATGAAATCGCTACCTCATCCGCCAAGAAGGTATTGGAACGGATCAAAGGGAGGGACTATCTCCATAGCCTCATGGGTCCTATACTCCTCTACGGAATCGCTTTCCGCAACAAAAAGCCCACTGTGCTCTCGGAAAGAATAGAAATGTAAGATCGGTCCAATCTTTATTATGATTCAATGAATAAGATCATATGGGAATCGTCACATCCCACCTTTTAAACAATCAACCTATATAGGCATCCTGACTGATTCTATGATGTCTGATATACAGGATCTACTTCAACTAACATCATCCCGTTGTAGATGTTGCATCTACACATACTGTTATATCCACACCAGAAATCACACCAAAACCAATACTTCTGCTGAGACAACCATACAATAAATGGATCATACACCAGATTATTGGCCCTAAACCCCAGCATAGTTCAATCTGATACTGGGGTTTAGGTTTTTGATAATCAGTTTAAAACTGTTGCATCCTGCATAATGGTTTAGAGTTTATCCTTCACATCATCATAGGTTATACAGAATGTACCATCTGTTTCCACATTGTACCATCCGGACAAACCGTTGATGAACGAATCGATGAAGTACTGATGTTTAGCATCACCATATCCCTTCTCCACCTCGTCTGGGTACATGATTTCAAGCATGTATGCCACCATGATGGGCTCGAACATACCGCAATTGAGGATCACAAGGTTCTCGGGTACCGCATCCAATACTCCAAAGGCATCAACATACTCCTTCCACAATGCTACTTCATCACAACCTGGTGCATACCTGGGTTTCTCCTGACCTATGACGTAATCTCCATTCCATTCCGGATTGGAAAGCCACTCTGTGTTTCCATCCAGAACGACATCGTCCTTGGAATCCACAGATTTGTCATATTGCCATACGTTCTTAATGCACATGGAATGTGTCAGGTCGTGATCTCCTGCACTGCTCTCTATCTTGTTGGACCCGTAAGCTATCACTGCAGTTATGGGATCTGCAGAGTGTTTATCGCCCAGCTCCTTGGCTTTGTCCATGATTTCATCGTAGAACTCCGCCACCTGGTGACTGCGTTCCTCCCTCTGAGTCAAGAATCCAAGAATGAGGTAGGCGTTGATCTCGTTATCATTTCCAAAAGGTAACTCCAGGACATCCAATCCCGCATTGATGAAGTCCTGTTCATTGGACAGCGAATTATCGGTCGTGATGATGCAGTCCAAGGTCTTGCCCTCGGAACGCATCATGTCCATCAAGGTGAACACCTTCTCCGTGTTGGCCTGTCCGATCTTCGGACTCGTCCTGTACTTATCAATCAGATCGATCCAATAGTATTCATCGAATGCACTGACTGAATCACTACAGCCATAGGTTATGTCTGATAATCCCATGGTCACGATCCCACTGTGTGTCCAAGAACCTGCACTCACGATGGATGTTATAGGGTAGCGCACACGGTCAACATCGAAGTTTGCGTTGAGATAGTAGACGTGATCGATGTTGCGATCCACCATCTTCTTGACGTAGTCGAGGTCGTCGGAATCCACATCTCCATCATAATCCGAATCTGCATATGGATATTCCTTGGAATCCCAGGATCCACCGTTCTTCACATCATCCAGTATCTTCTGGACGAAATCGACATCCCTGTCGTCTATGTAGTCGTCGTTGTTAGCATTACCGTATATGGTCAATCTCCCTTCCTTGACCTCCGATCCCTTTTCTGAATCGTCAGATAATAAGAAGAAACCACCAACGAAAGCCACCAATAAAACGGCCACGATTAATATGGGCATGGTCTTAGGTGCCATAGACCTTAAAGTGTTATTACCATATTTATGATGTTGGCATATACATCCAATTAATCTGATCCTAGTATTCCATGTTGGATTGATAATGGATAAAAACTGTTATATCTAGTTGGATGTATAATCCAACTTAAATAGGGGCACCGACATTAATCATCATGCCAAACAACAAGATCATGGGCATAGCAGTGGTCGCGATTCTGATCGTGGCTGCCGTCGCCGGAGGATTCATCCTGATGGGTGATGACGATGGAGAAGAGACGGTCAAGAAGGGTCGTCTCACAATTTTTGGAAATGCGAACAACGATGATTACATCGATTCCGATGATGTCAAATTCATCGAGAAGATCCTTGATGACATCTCCAATGGCGGTTCCTGGGATAAGGAAGAATACCCCTATGCCGATGCCAACTACGATGGTAAGATCACCCAGTCCGATGTGGACACTTGCAAGAACATGGTCCAGAAGAAACATGACCATGTCTACTACCTCAACTCATGTTTCGAGATTGAGAGGGCCGACTATCCTGTGAAGACCCTTGCCGGTACCGGTACCTATGTTCTCAACGGTATCGTCACCTTGGGTCTTGAGGACATCACTTACGGTATCTCCGATTCCAAGAAGTGGTTCGATGATGTGTTCTGGGGAAAAATCAAGGACACATACAAGATCAGTACCGGAATGGGTTCCGCACAGACCGAGAAGGTATTCGAACTCATGGACAACATGCGTGCCGAGGGTAAAGTCCTGGACTGCATCATCACAACTGACAATACCATGTCCAATGCCAATGATTTCATCAACGCCGGTGTCGACGTCCTAAGGCTCCCCTTCGGTGATGACAACGAGGTCAACGCATACCTCATCCTCGGTTACATGACCCAGAGGGAGGAGCGCAGCCACCAGGTCGCCTCTTTCTACGATGAGATCATGGACTACAAGGACAAACTGTCAGAGAAGAACAACGGTAAGGACATCACCGCCTTGACCATCTACAGCAAGAAGTACCTTTACGGTACCAACACACTGCACGGACTCATCACCAACTCCCTGGGAATTTCTAACATCTACACCCCTGAATCATCCGGTACCTCACAGTACATCACATTGAGCGGTAACGACGAATGGCTCAGCAATCCCGAGTGGAATGCCGACCACATCATCGGTCAGGAGAAGATGCTCTACAAGAACGATACCGACATCGTCTCACTCTGGAAGGATGTCTATGCTGCAAGTTTCTCTGTCCTTGATGCGATGCCCAAGAACTGCGTCATCATCAACGACTCCCTTCTCGAACCCCTAAAGGTAGCGTACCTTCTCGAGTACCTCTATCCTGACGATGTCGAAAAGGGTTATGGGGACAAGATGCACCAGAAGTTCATTGACAAGTTCAACAGCCACCTCTCCGGATCATACGATGTCACTACAGATGGAACATTCTGCATCACATACGATGATGTGAAGAACAAGCTCTGAAACCACCTGCTGCGGTCATTGCGACCGCAGCGTCACTTATAATGGAGATATCTGAATGAACATTGATGTAGACGGAGTATGCTTCGGATACTCCGATCTGGAGATCCTCAAGGATCTATGGGTCGAGTTCGATGGCCCTCAATTCATATCCATTCTAGGCCCCAATGGTGTGGGAAAGTCCACATTCATCAACTGCATCTGCAAGATCCTGTCATCGCAGAAAGGTGTCATCCGCATCAACGGAGACAATGTCGAAGACCTCAACGTCAAACAACTGTCCAAGGAATTGGCGTACGTACCCTATGCTGTGCACAGCAGCTTCCCACTCACAGTTGCGGATACCGTCCTGATGGGACGCAATCCCCATACGGGTATGAGGACCACCGATGACGACCTCAGGAAGGTGTACGGTGTCCTGAAGCGCCTCGGTATCGAGGACCTCGCACTCAGGCAATTCAACGAGCTTTCCGCAGGACAGCATCAAAAGGTCGTCCTGGCCAGGGGCCTCGTACAGGAACCCAACATCCTGTTGCTCGATGAACCCACGGCAAACCTGGATATCAAACATCAGATGAACGTCTCCGCTCTGCTGAGGGAGATATCGCGTGAACGTAACATGCTGATCATCATGATCTGCCATGACATCAACATCGCCGCGAAGTATTCCGACAACATAGTGCTGATGTACAAAGGGTCCATCCACTCGGTCGGAACACCCGAGGAAGTGATAACATCGGAGAACCTCCGTGAGGTCTACGGAGTGGACTCCACGGTGATCGAGGCGAACGGACGTCCCCACGCTATCCTGAACCATACACTTGAGGACGAGTCCGACGGACAGTGGGAGCACCCGTTTACCGAATCAAACTCCCCCGTCCTGTCCTGGAATCCCGGGCAGGGTGAGTCCGATGAACGATGATCAGACACTCATCCAGGGAGACCAGCTTATAGAGGATTACAGGAGATACACTGCCAGGAAGGTGACCTTCATAGTCATCCTCCTTTTCGTGGCGATTGTCTCCGCTGGTTACACCATGACCGTCGGAATCCGCGACATGGGACTTTTCGAATCATTCAGCATCCTGTTCGACCACATCAGGGGGGCGACGTACGAGGTTGGGTCCGAAGCGTGGTTGGATGACTACACGATATGGAACCTCCGTCTTCCCCGCGTCCTGGCCGCTGTTTTTGTGGGCATGGGATTGACGATCGGCGGTGTTGCGATGCAGAGCATCACGGCCAACCCCTTGGCTGAACCGTATACCGTGGGAATGTCGTCCGGAGCATCCTTCGGAGTCGCGGTAGCACTTGTCCTGGGTTTCTCTTTCGGTACAATGGCCGGCAGCTACGGTATGGTCCTGAACGCTTTCGTGTTCGGTTCCATACCTGCTGTCCTCGCTATAGCCATAACCGGTTTCAGGAAACAGTCACCTGCGACGATAATCCTGGTCGGTACAGCGGTGAGTTATATATTCAACGCCATGAGCACACTGGTGCTGATGAGGGCCGATCCCGCAACACTCCAAAGGATAATGCTGTGGCAGATCGGTACCGTCGCTGAAGTGGGATGGTACGAACTCCCCCTGGTAATGGCCGCTGTCGTTGTAGGATCCATTCTGATGATGATCCTTTCTAAGAAGATGAACATGCTCTCCGTAGGGGGTGAATCGGCCAAGACAATGGGAGTGGATGTCAACACCCTGCGCATAATCATCCTGGCCATCCTCACCGTTGTGACTGCTGTCATCGTGAGTTTCACTGGAATCATCGGATTCCTCGGTCTCGTGGCGCCCCACATCATGAGATTGGTCATCGGTGGCGACAACAGGTTCATAATCCCTGCAGCGGGACTGTTCGGTGCAACATTCCTCCTTGTGGCGGATGCTATCGCACGTTATGCAGGCGACATACCCGTCGGAGT
>JAFVZR010000117.1 GCA_017508065.1 Candidatus Methanomethylophilaceae archaeon | reverse complement strand
GGCTGACGAACTTGAAGCCAAGTCCGCAGCCAAGGTCGACGAAGTGAAGAAATTCCTTTGCGAAGAGTTCGAGAGGAGCATAAATGTCACTTCCTGAGTCGATGAGTAGAGTTGTGATTGTGGGCAGCAAGCCCCGCCTCGAGGAGACAGTCGATGCTCTCTACGAGATGGGAATAGTCCACCTGATCGATTATACCAACGACTCTGATGAAGGATTTGCAATTGGTGCACCTCTCCCCTATTCTCCCAAGGCCTCCGAGAGGCTCTTGAAGATTAGGGCAGTGGAGAAGGATCTGGGTATCAAAGCCAGAAAGGCAAAGACCCCCTCCATGGTCCTCTCCGACGTCAAAGCGGAAATCTCTTCCGGTAATGTGGAGGCCGTCGAGAAGGACGTCCTTCAGGCTATCGACAAGAGGAATTCAATCGCTCAGAAGATCACAGAACTTGATGCAATCAAGTCCGAATTGAAGATTCTCGAGAAGCTTCCTCTGAAGCTCGAAGATTATTCCGGTTACTCCTCCATCAGTGTCTTCGTTGGTACTGTCAAGGAGGACTGTTCTGCAGCACTCGCAGCAGTTCCCAACACCGAGGTCTTCGTGTCCGCAGCTGTGAAGAACGAGAGACCCAGCATCGCCGTCTTCGTCAAGAACGAGGACAAGGCAAAGGTCTCCGCGATCCTCTCCGAGAACAACTACATCGAGGCACCCGTACCCGCAGGTGAGGGAGCTCCCGCAGATGTTCTCGCTAAGATCGAGGCAGAGATCCTCGAGAACCAGAACGCACTCGAGGAGGCAAAGGCAGCAATCGTCGGTGTCTCCGAGAAATACAAGAAACAGATTGTCGCATACGATGAGGAGCTGACCGATGAGGTCAGGAAGGGAGAGACCCCCCTCAGGATCGCGACAACCGAGTTCTCCTTCGTTGTCGACGCATGGGTCCCCACCGCGAAGGTCGAGATGCTCGAGAAGGGTGTCAAGGACCTCCTCGGAGACGGAGTATACGTCGAGTTCCAGGAGACCAGAGGAAGGAACCTGCACGAGTCCGAGCACGTTGCAGAGAAGGAAGGAAAGCGCTTCGAAGTGCCTCCATCCAAGTGGAACAACGGACCCGTCGCAAAGCGTTACCAGTACGCGACCTCCCTCATCTCAGTACCTAAGTACCAGGAGATCGACCCCTCGATCGCAATGGCAATCTTCTTCCCCCTGTTCTTCGGTTTCATGATCGGAGACCTCGCATACGCAATCCCCTTCATCTGCTTGGGAGCATACGGTCTCAAGCACGCAAAGAGCAAGGAGTTCCAGGCAATCGGAACCGTCCTGTTCTACGGTGGAATCTGGGCAGCACTGTTCGGATTCTTCTTCTTCGGTGAAATGTTGGGTATGCACTTTGTGGGACATGCAACTGAAACCACAATGACCTGGGAAGCACTTCTCGGTGTCCACCTCCCCGATTGGTTCGCTGGAATCATGGTCAACGGCCACGGAGTCAGCAAACTCGGAGCAGACACAATCACCATGTTGCTCAAGCTCACCGTCTACGTCGGTATCGTTCACCTCCTGGTGTCCTACGCCATCGGTTTCATGAACATCAAGATGCAGCACGGAATGAAGCACGCAATGCAGGAGAAGGGCGGATGGTTCATCATGGTCATCGGAGTTTCCGCACTTTGTTTCGGACTTTCCGGTCTCATGGGAATCCAGACCCTCAATGACACCGTCGCACTCGTCGGACTCATCATCGGAGTAGTCGCACTGGTTATCGGTGTTGTACTCGCATGGCCCGCCGAGGGAATCCAGGCAATCCTCGAGATCCCTGGTATCGTCGGAAACATCCTTTCTTACACTCGTCTCGCAGCGATTGGAATGTCCAAGGCCGGTATGGCTCTGGCATTCAACTACATCGCCCTCGTCATGCTTGGCGGATTCGGACCCTTCGGAGATGGATTCTCTATCGGTGGATTCATCGCCGGAGCATTGGTCTTCGTGATCGGTCATCTCATGATTTGGGTCTTGGGAATCCTCTCTGCCGGACTGCACGCACTCAGGTTGCAGTACGTCGAGTCGATGAACAAGTTCTTCGTCGGTGGAGGTGTCGAGTACGCCCCGCTGAAAACCAGTTTCAAACACATTATCAACAAACCTGAAAACATAGAAACAGAGGCATAAAAATGGCAGCAGAAATGGCATACATTGGAGCAGGAATCGCAATCGGACTCACCGGACTCGCATCTGGTATTGCAGAGAAGGATGTCGGAGCAGCAGCAGTCGGAGCAATCACTGAGGACGTTTCCCTTTTCGGTAAGGCAATGGTTCTGATGGTTCTCCCTGAGACTATCGTTATCTTTGGTCTCGTCATCGCTATCCTTTCAATCATGATGTAAGAAGGTCGGGTGCCGTTTCACATGGCATTAGATGATGTAGTGTCAGAGATCAAAAACGCTGCCGAGCAGACTGCTGCCGGCATCCTTGCCGAAGCCGACAAGGATGTCGCAGCAATCATGGCTGAGGCAGACAAAGAGATCTCTGCAATGAAAGAAAAAGAGGACAAGAAACTCGCAGAGTCGGTCGAGCGTCTCAAACGCCAGGAACTCTCCAGCGCAGAGCTTGAGAGCAAGAAGATCGTACTTGCAAAGAAGAAAGAGATCCTCGGTAGGGCATTCGACGAGACCCTCGCATCCCTGGAGAACGCATCCGTTGAGGACAAGCTCCAGATGTACAAGAAGATGGTCGCAGCCGGAAAGTCCGTCATTGACAACCCCAAGGTCTACGTTCCCGCAGGTTGCAATGTGTCCGCCGCTGATCTCGGAGTTTCCGAAGTCATCCCCTCCGAGAAGATCGCATCCGGTCTTATCCTCGAGAACGACGACGGATCCCTCCAGGTCGACATGCAGTACAGGACGATCCTCCAGTCCGTATGGGACCGCGAGATGAAGACACTGTCCGATATCCTCTTCGGGTGAAGTGCATGTTCGGGCGCAAAGGAAAGAAAGGCAACTACGCATATACCGTTGCGAGAGTGAAGGCTAAGAAGTCTGCACTCCTCAAGGAGGACGCGTACTCCAAGATGCTCATGATGTCCCTTCCTGAGATCTCTCGTTTCATCAGCGAGAGTGGATACCAGAAGGAGATCACCGAGCTCACCGGTAAGTACAACGGCGTCGACCTCATCGAACACGCGACGTACGCAAACATGGCCAACCTCTTCAAGGGAATCCTCGATTCCGCAGAGGGTGAGCTGAAAGACATGATCGCAGCCGATCTCGAGAGATGGGATGCATGGAACCTCAAGGTCATCCTTCGTGGAAAGTCCTACGGACTCGACATGGAGCAGATGAAGGAGGACCTCGTCCCCGCAGGTAAGCTCGGTCTCGCTCAGCTCGAGACGCTGATGGGCTACGGTTCTGAAGAGGAGATCATACAGGCATACGGTAAATTCGTAGATTTGGCAATCCCGCAGAACGTTCTCGCCACCTATGGTGAGGAGAAGAATCTCGCTGTCATCGAGGACTACCTCGACAAGGCATACTATGAGAGGCTTCTGTTGAACGTGGATCCGTCTTCGAGACCGAAGCGCCTGTTCCAGGACTTCATCAGAAATGAGATAGACATCACTAATCTCGAGACGATTCTGAAGTTGAAGAAAGAAGGCATCACCGGAGATGTAATCCTCGGATACTACATCCCCGGAGGCGCGCAGATTGATAAGAAGCTGGCCACACAGCTTGCCAACGCAGATTCCGTTTCTGCTATGGCCAACGACTTAGCGCAGTTGGATTTCTATGAAGATATCAAAGATGCGCTGGACGATTCCAAATCGCTCAAGGATATTGTGGCCGCGCTGACGAAATATCACAGAAAGCAGGCAAAGACCTTCACTCATCTTTACCCTCTGTCAGTGATCCCTGTCATCGACTTCATGATCCACAAGGAGACTGAGGTCAACAACATCAGGATCATCGCAAGGGGAATCGAGAGCGGATTAGACAAAGAGATCATTAAGGGTCTTCTGGTGGTGTAAATGGATATTGCAGTTATCGGTAGCGAGGAATTCGTATTGGGATTCAGACTTGCTGGGCTGAGGCACGTGTTCGTTGCCACACCCGAAAACTACCAGGAGGTTCTCCTGAAGGCGATGGAAGACGAGAACGTCGGTGTCCTCGCCGCAGACGGAAAGGATCTCGATTTGCTTGCGCCCAACGTCAGGAACAAGGTACTGGACTCCATCCAGCCCGTCGTTGTTCCCGTGGGCAGAGGTGAAACTGACCTTCGTGAGAAGGTAAAAAGAGCGATTGGCGTTGATTTATACAAAGAAGGATGAATAGATGAGTAATGAAGGTGTAATTTACAGGGTCGCTGGACCTGTCGTAACCGCCACCGGTATCTCCCCTAGGATGTACGATGTCGTACAGGTAGGAAACGAGAAGCTGATGGGAGAGGTTATCAAGATTGTCGGCGACCATACTATCATCCAGGTTTACGAGAACACGTCCGGCGTTAAACCGGGAGAACCGGTTGTAAACACCGGCCGTCCACTTGCAGTTGAGCTTGGACCCGGTCTTCTGCACTCCGTTTACGACGGAATTCAGAGGCCTTTGAAAGTTCTTAACGAGAAGATGGGAGACTTCATTTTCCGTGGAGTCACCGCACCTGGATTGGACAGAGAAGCAAAGTGGGACTTCAAGCCCGTTGTCGCTGAGGGAGACGTCGTTTCCCCCGGTCAGATCATCGGAGAGGTCATGGAAGGTACCATGCTCCACAAGATCATGGTTCCCCCCACTATGAGCGGAAAGGTCGAGAAGATCCTTGCAGGATCCTTCACCGTCGAGGAGACTGTCGCTGTCATCGATGGACAGGAAGTCACCATGATGCAGAAGTGGCCCGTCCGTGCCCCCAGGCCCGTTGCCGAGAAGTACCAGCCCACCATTCCGCTGGTCACCGGTCTCAGGGTTCTCGACACTATGTTCCCCCTCGCAAAGGGAGGAGCAGCAGCAATCCCCGGTGGATTCGGTACCGGAAAGACCGTTACCCAGCAGTCCCTGGCAAAGTGGTCCGATGCAGAGATCGTCGTCTACATCGGATGTGGAGAGCGTGGAAACGAGATGACCGAGGTTCTTACCGAGTTCCCCGAGCTTACCGATCCTAAGACCGGTAACCCTCTGATGAACAGGACCGTCCTCATCGCAAACACCTCCAACATGCCTGTCGCTGCAAGGGAGGCATCCGTTTACACCGGAATGACCATCGCAGAGTACTTCAGGGACATGGGTTACAACGTCGCTCTCATGGCAGACTCCACCTCCAGGTGGGCAGAGGCTATGAGGGAGATCTCCTCCAGGCTCGAAGAGATGCCCGGAGAAGAGGGATACCCCGCATACCTTGCAGGAAGGCTCTCCGAGTTCTACGAGCGTGCATGTATCGGACGCGCACTCTCCGGCCTTGACGGATCCATCTCCGTTATCGGAGCAGTTTCCCCGCCCGGTGGAGATATCTCCGAGCCCGTCTCTCAGAACACCCTCCGTATCGTCCGTGTCTTCTGGGCACTCGACACCAAGCTGAGGGAGAGAAGGCACTTCCCCACCATCAACTGGCTGACCTCGTACACCCTGTACGACAAGCAGCTCAAGGACTGGTATGCACAGAACGTTGACGCATCCTTCCCTGCACTCAGGGAGTGGGCAATGCAGACCCTCCAGCAGGAGTCTGAGCTTCAGGAGATCGTTCAGCTCGTCGGTTCCGACGCACTGTCCGAGGACAAGAAGGTCACCCTCGAGGTTTCCAGGCTTATCCGTGAGGTCTTCCTCCAGCAGAACGCATACCACCCCGTTGACATGTACTGCCCGCTTCCCAGGCAGTTCAAGATGCTCACCCTGATCAAGAAGTTCTCCGACCTCGCCGACAAGGCACTCCTGGCCGGAGCAACCATCGACAAGATCATGGCGATCCCCGCAAAGCAGAGATTTGCAAAGGCGAAGTTCGAGGAGACCATCGACGCAGAGCTCGATGCAGTCGACAAGGAGTTCGACGAACAGTTCAAGGAGCTGGGGGCATAAGTATGGCAGAAGTTTCCAAAGAGTACAAGACAGTCACCCAGATCGCAGGTCCTCTGGTCTTCGTCGAGAAGACCGAGCCTATCGGTTACCAGGAGCTCGTCAGCGTCAGGCTCTCTGACGGTACCATGAAGAGGGGACAGGTCCTCGACTCCTCTGACGACGTCGTCGTCGTTCAGATCTTCGAGGGAACCTCCGGTATCGACAGGGACGCATCCGTCAAGTTCCTCGGCGACACCATGAAGATGCCCGTCTCCAAGGACATGCTCGGAAGGGTCCTCTCCGGATCCGGACAGCCCCTTGACGGCGGACCCGAAATCTCCCCCGAGAAGAAGCTCGACATCAACGGAGCAGCAATCAACCCCTGGGCAAGAGACAGCCCCTCGGATTTCATCCAGACCGGTATCTCCACCATCGATGGTATGAACACCCTCGTCAGGGGACAGAAGCTGCCCATCTTCTCCGCATCGGGACTTCCCCACAACGAGCTTGCACTGCAGATCGCAAGGCAGGCAAAGGTCCGTGGATCCGACGAGGATTTCGCAGTCGTCTTCATCGCAATGGGAATCACCAACGAGGAGAAGCACACCTTCATGAAGGAGTTCGAGAGAACCGGTGCACTCAAGAACGCAGTCGTCTTCCTCAACCTGGCAGACGACCCTGCAGTCGAGAGGATCTCCACTCCCCGTCTCGGTCTCACCACCGCAGAGTACCTCGCATTCGAGCTTGGAATGCACGTCCTGGTCATCATGACCGATGTCACCAACTACTGTGAGGCACTCCGTCAGGTCGGAGCAGCAAGGGAAGAGGTTCCTGGAAGGCGCGGTTACCCCGGTTACATGTACTCGGACCTCGCAGAGTTGTACGAGCGTGCAGGACGTATCAAGGGTAAGAAGGGATCCGTTACTCAGATCCCCATCCTCTCCATGCCCGGAGACGACATCACCCACCCGATCCCCGACCTTTCCGGTTACATCACCGAGGGTCAGATCGTTATGTCCAGGGAGCTCCACAGGAACGGTATCTACCCGCCTGTTAACGTTTCATCCTCACTCAGCAGGCTGATGGGAGGAGGAACCGGAGCAGGTAAGACCCGTGAGGACCACAAGGCAGTATCCGATCAGCTCTACGCTGCATACGCAGAGGGTAAGGACCTCCGTGGATTGGTCGCAATCGTCGGTAAGGAGTCCCTGTCCGCAAAGGACCAGAAGCTCCTCGACTTCGCAGACATCTTCGAAGACAAGATCGTCCGCCAGGCAATCGACGAGGACCGTTCCATCGAAGAGACCCTCGACATCGCATGGGATATCTTCCACGCACTGGACCTCGACCAGCTCAACAGGATCGATCGTAAGTACATCGAGAAGTACTTCAAGGCGTGAGTACGATGCCGTCGAACGATATCACACCTACACGCTCCGTCCTCCTTGACGTCAAGAAGAGGATCAAGCTGTCTAAGAGCGGACACAAGATCATGAAGATGAAACGTGATGGACTCATCATGGAATTCTTCGAGGTCATGGAGAAGGCCAAAGCAATGCGCAGCTCCGTCGTGTCCGACTATGAGATAGCTATGGAGAGAATCGCTATCGCGAGAGCAGTGGAGGGTGAGATCGCAGTCAAGAGCGCAGCATACGCCCTGAAGAACGAACCCACGGTCACTGTCGGCAGCAAGAGCATCATGGGAATGATGGTTCCCAAGGTCGAGGCCGACGTGTCCAAGAGCACGGTACTCAACAAGGGATACGGAGTCATCTCCACATCCGCGTACATCGAGGAGGCATCCAAGGCCTTCGAGAAGTTGCTGGTGACCCTTGTCCGTGCTGCAGAAATTGAGACCACGATGAAGAAGCTCCTCGATGAGATCGAGAGGACCAAGAGAAGAGTCAACGCACTCGAGTTCAAGGTCATTCCCGAGTTGGAGGATGCTCAGAGGTTCATCAAATTCCGTCTCGAAGAGATGGAAAGAGAGAACACCATCCGTCTCAAGTTCCTGAAGAGCAAGGGATAAAGGCGGCGTGACGAAGATGTGGCTGGAGGACAAGTATTTCGAGATCAAAGAGGACCCTGAGAAGCGTGCAAAGGCTTTCAAGGTCGCTTGGATCACAGCTTACTCCATGCTCCTTCTAGGCGCGGTACTCATCGTCTGGGTTCTGGCCCAAGGATACTAAACACTTTAATTCCAATTTTCTTTTTTTCATTTATCCATTAGCGTGAGCTTTGGACCCATCCGGCGGACCATGACGTGTGTTTTTTTAATGCTGGGTCTTCCGATATCCTTTGTCTGTGACATCGGTCCGAATAAGCTTATAGGATGAATCATCCTACTGGGTATCGTGAGCATACCAGAGGATCATCCCAGATACAAATCCCTCATGGTCAGGGAGAGATTGGCGGACGCCGTCGAGAAGGGTTTGGTCAATCCCACAGGATTGATCTCCCACGGAAGGGGAGAGGCATACGACTACCTCATGGGTGAGAAGTCGTTGGAACCATCCCTCAGAGCGGAGAAGGCCGCTGCAGCGTTCCTTCTCAGAGCAAGGAATCCTGTGGTCTGAGTGAACGGTAACGCCGCTGCGTTGGATGCGAAGAACCTCATCCGTTTGACCGAGACCATCCCTGCGAAGATGGAGGTCAACATCTTCCACCGTACCGAGGAGAGGATGGAGCTCCTGATCTCCTACATGGAGTCGGAGGGTGCGAAGGATGTGTTGGGACGTGAGCCCGACGAGAGGATCCCAGGTCTGTCGCATGCACGCGCATTGTGCACCAAGGAAGGCATCTTCGACTGTGACGTCATCGTCGTTCCCATAGAGGACGGTGACAGGGCACAGGCATTGGTCGGTATGGGCAAGGTCGTCATCTCCATTGACCTCAACCCGCTTTCAAGGACATCCAAGTCCGCTACCGTATCGATATGCGACGAGATGACCCGCGCATTGGAGAACATATCCGATTTCATCGAGGAACTTAGAGGGAAGGATTCCGAGATCGATGAGATCATTGAATCCTATGATAACAAGACCTGTCGCATGGATCTCATAGACTGTATATGCGACACACTTCACAAG
>JAFVZR010000116.1 GCA_017508065.1 Candidatus Methanomethylophilaceae archaeon | reverse complement strand
ATGTATTGTTTTAATCACTGTTTTCACTGGGTACACGCGGATGATCTTCGGATTCCGCTAGGTATGGTCGGTTTGGAGGTCGTGGATGAACTCGCCAGGGGTGCAGTGTTGGGAAGGATGGAGATAACAAGGGAAGTGGTCGAGAAGATGGACAGGGACAGGTTGTTCGACTTGTTGGTGTTCCACGGATTGCCGATCAGTCAGGCAGTAGCCGTGCATCTGGTGGATGACAGGCACTACCGTCTGAGTGATGCGGCCAGGTTGGTGGGTGTGTCGACGGTTGCGATGGCTGATGCTTGCAAAAAGGGGCGGGCGAAGTTGTGTGTTCAAGGATATACAGGTGAATGAATGATTACAACATTATCGAAAAGATTGAATCCTGATGGTATAGGTTTATCCTATCCGAATACTACTAGAAAACTGAAGAATCAAATCATCACTATCATCATGGATTGTATAGAATCATTGAGTTCGATTGGTAGTGGTAGGGCATCTTTGGGATTTGCAGATGATTATTATCACGAACTGTGTAGGGTAATTGGGACAGATATCTATGAAAGGGAGTATGGACCCGACTTATTCAATCTAAAGATACACTTAGATAAAATGAATGGAGAACAGTTCTTCGATGCTCTCGATGTTTTTGTTCAGATGGTATATCTAGATGAATATGTGGGAGGAAGAATCGATATTGCGTTATTGTTTAAGGAAATAAATGATGTTTTGAAAAATAATGGCATCGACCTAAAGGTTATAGATGGCAAGTGTTGGCGTATTTCTGATCCGATGATTCAATGTGAGGTGATATCTCTAGCTTTTGAAGAGTTGAAAAGGTTTGGATTTACGAACGCTCAACAGGATCTAATCGAAGCCTTTGATCATTTTAAAGGAGGGAACAATCCAATGGCAATTCTTTCTGCTAATAAGGCTTTGGAATCGACTATCGCCTATCTCCTTGAAAGGTTTGACCTACACCCATCTAAAGACAAAATGGCTAGCAAGATCGAGGTATTGATACATAACGGTATATTGCCGTCCTGGTATGAATCATCCTTGACTTCATTGGTTAAGGTTCTTCAAGTTACGAGCATAATTAGGAATCGTAATGGTGGACATGGGACCTCTGATGAGACCGCTGTCGAGGATTGTTATGTACAATATGCAATCGATTCGGCCGCATCTGCAATATTGTTTCTAGTCCGTTTGACAAATTGTACTATTAATCATGATTATATTAAGGAATAAGATGTTGGTGACTGGAATAATACTTCAATTTAGCTATCTAACCATCTGTGTGTTTTCGATTATATCAATATGTGGGGTCAACAACTTAGTCAAACAGAACGATGTGTTGTGAATGTCTCAGATATTTTGTTTTTTACCGACCAGAGTATATGATTTACTGTTTCTTGTAATTGCAATGGTTAAGGGGTTAGAATAAACGTATTTGTTTCCAATTGGTAATTGAGGGGCGGTAAATATAGATTTGATTGAAATGAATGTGAATGTTCGTTTTTCGATTCACATGCATGTAGACACATCTGTAGAGTATTCATTCTATGGCGTTATGTGTTAAGTTTTTCAAAACAAACAATGTCTTTTGTAATTGGGCATGGGAATCGTTTTACGAAATATAGTTAGTTGTCATAGAATTATGCTATCTGTTGAATAATTAGTTATGCAGTCTTCAAAATAACCTGTTGAACCTAATGATGTCTGTACAATGACATCTACTGTTACCGTACACTGTTTTCTTTAATAATCTGACACAAGAACATATGTCATGGATGTATGTATAAATCACTCGGCTCTTTGTGAATACGATTCGAATGTCAGAAGATACGTTCACAGGATTAGGTTTGAAAATATGGGTTCCTTTAGAAGACTTGTGACATCATTGGGTGAAGGATATAGGTATGATGATTTGGAACGTTGTATCTTGGTGCACACTACACGTTCAGGTGAATCTATCTATATTCGTTTTCCAGGAAGGGGGACTATACAATGTACTTCGAATGCATTGGATTTTAAACCAGTGGTGGTGAAATCCGATGGCGTTGTATTGCCGGATTTGAGTATGTCCGATATTTGGATGGGATTTGAGAATATGGTGTCGGGTTGTGATGCCTGCATCAGGGTGCTTGGCCATTCTTTGTACAACATGTTTACCTTTACAGATTATAAAAAACGTTCAATAGGTGAAATCATGGTGGATGTGCCAGTCCCTCCCGAGAATCCATCACCCGCAGTCAATGTGGATGTATGGATTTATTCCCCTGAGGGGTTAATCAACGATGTTATGGACTCTGTGGACGATGTATCGCGGAAGGTTTTGGGGATGTCCATGGAGGCTTTTCTCGTGTATTTGGACCTGATGTGTCAGAGTGATGATTGCAGGTATAATATTGGAGGTTTTTCCGATTCTATGGATTATCGTAGAGGTAGACCGAATGCCTTGAAGACCCATATGGCTGTACTTGGAACTTTGGCAGGTGTGATGCCTCTGGGCAATCTGCTCCATTTATTCACAGTAGGGAGAGGCGTTGCAAGGATATCTGACACAGACATGTATGACATCGCTGTAAATCTGATGTCATTGTGAGGGGTCATCGATTGAATCCAATCTTCTTCCCATCATCTCGATTAACTGGACCACCAATGCGTTCCCCATGGTGAAGTACCTCTGGCGTTCGCTCATGCCCTCTGTCCAACCATCATCGAAACCGTTCAATCTCTCGCATTCGACGGGGGTCAATGTCCTGAACCTCCCGTTGGACGGATCCTGTATGAGATGGCTGGAACGGTTCGCCGAACCCTCACTGGTGAGCATGGTGCGGCCAGGTCTGTCCAGAATGTCCGGGAATGGGATGGCGCCCTCCGAGAATACCTGTATGGATCCATCGGCCCTGGTCCTCTCTATCCTCTTGGCGCCCTTCATGTACCTCCATTTCTCGATGTCGATGTCGAAGAACCTCTCATCCACACCCTCCTGGAGGAGCTCCCCGAGTGTGACCGATTGCTCAGGGGACAACGGTTCCACCTCGCGGGTGTAGACCTTGTACCCATTCATGAAGCCGGATCTGAAGAAGTCGGCTTCGAAGTTCTCGGAGAAATCCACAAGATCGCGGTACTCGTCTTGGGATATGTCGATGACACCCACCTTCCTTTTCAGGATGTTTCCTGTGACCGGGAAGCTTTCGGCGAAGAACCCCGTTTCAGTGATCACGGTCTCTGGATCATCATCGTATATCTTGGAGAATGCCGCATCATACCTGCATGCAAATATGAAGGTACGTCTCCTCCTCTGTTGGAGGCCGTATTCGGCTGCATTTATGATGCGCCATTCGACCTTGTATCCCATGTCCGCCATGCATCTCAGGATTATGCCGAAGTCACGTCCCCTCTGTTTCACAGGGGAGCGCGTGAGACGGTCCACGTTCTCCAGCAGGACGTACTTCGGTCTCCTGGATTGGATGATGTCGTGTATGCTCCACCATAGTACGCCCTTCCTACCTTCTATGCCTTTGGCGTTGGTTGATGCGACCGAGTAGTCCTGACAGGGGAACCCGCCCACGAGGAGGTCGTGTTCAGGTACGGATTCTTTGACGAGCTCTATATCCTCATTCACATTGGTGGATCCCGAATCACCGAAGTGACGGTTGTAGCAGTCGAATGCGAACTGGTTCTTCCTACCTGGTTCCCATTGGTTGGCCCATACGGTGTTGAACCTGTCGGATGCCCTTTCGAGTCCGACCCTGAATCCACCCACTCCTGCGAAGAGTTCCACTACGCGTATGTCCTCTGCCATCATCATACCGATGCACACCTCGTTTTTAATTATGTCGATCGACACCTCGAACAGGGAGCCGGTAATATAATAACTTCAAATTGTTATTTTAGTCATGTTTGTAATTGACTGTTTCGGATAATATGGATGTCAGCTCACCGATCACAGATTCCAGGTCCTTCTTGATACGGCATTCCCATACCACGACCGTGGTCCAACCCATGTTCTGCATCTCCGTGAGGTAACGTTGGTCACGTTCCACGTTCTTCCTGAACTTCTCCTCCCAGAACTCCCTGTTGTGTTTGGGAAGCGGCAGGTCACATACAGGGCACCTGTGCCAGAAGCATCCGTTGACGTATATGGCGATCTTCCTGCCGGGATAGCATATGTCCGGTCTGCCAGGTACCTTCCATTGTAACCTGTATCCTGGGAATCCCGCATCCCTGAGTGCTTTGCGGAGTACCATCTCGGGTTTCGTGTCCTTCCTGCGGTTGCCCTTCATGGATTTCACGGTGTTCTCGTTGAGGGGTGGGCACTCCGTTTTCATACGAGGTTGGAAATACCTACTGGGTCGATATACGTTCCGCCATGGATGGAAACGATGGATATGATAAGACGGATCTGGAATCCATATTGGAATATGCTTCGAGGCTCACCGGTAGGACCATGAGGGAGTTCTTGGGGGATCCCGAGGATGATGTCATCGGCGGGGTCAGTTCCAAGGGGACATTCGGGCAGTTGGTCGAGGAGGGTTACTTCCACATAGAGAACAACAGCCGTCCAGAGCCTGATTTCTCAGAGGTCGGTCTGGAGCTCAAAGTGGTTCCCGTGAAAAAGGTCCGTGGTGGATTCGTGTCCAAGGAGAGGACCGTCCTGAACATAATCAACTACGGGGAGGCCCTTGTTGACGGTTTCGGGACGTTCACCCACAAAAGCTCCCATGTGATGTTCGTGTTCTATCTATGGGAACCTGACGTATCCATCTACGATTACCGCGTGCTCAAGGTGGTGGAATGGGTCCCGGAAGGCGAGGAGTTACGTTTGATCCATGATGACTGGGACATCATCGAGGGATACATCGCACGCGGGGAAGCCCATCTTCTGTCCGAGAGGCACACAAAGTACCTGTCCGCATGTACCAAGGGCGTGGGTCACGGCAAGGACATGGTACAACAGCCCATGTCAGACATACCTGCCAAGAGGAGGGCGTTGTCACTCAAGCAATCGTTCATGACCACGATGTTCGAGGAATACTCGGACATAGGTTCCAGAAAGACCATCGAAAGCGGATACGGTTCACTGTTCCAGGGCGAATGGCCAGTGGGGATGGGATTCGAGAGGTACGTGCTGGATCATTTCCAGAGGTTCGTTGGAATGGATTGTGCAACCATCGAGTCGAAGATCGGATACTCTCCGAACGATGCCAACAAGGCGTACTACAGCAACCTTGTGATGGCGATGCTGGGTTCCCCTGGGAAGAAGCACATAAGGGAGCTGGTACAGGCGGATGTCTATGTCAAGACCATCAGGTTGATGTCCAATGGTAAGCCCAAGGAGAGCATGTCGTTCCCTTCGTTCAAGTACGAGGAAGTGGCAGTACAGGAATGGGATGAGAGTGAATTCCATGATCAGGTGGAAAGGAGGTTCCTGTTCCCGGTCTTCGCATTCGATGGTGGAGTCGATGTGGGTCGTCGTTCACTTAGGTTCTTGGGTGCGTTCTTCTGGTCACCATCCGATCAGGACTTGGAGACAATGGAATCCGTCTGGTACGATACGAGGAACAATATCCTCGAGGGATGCATGGATGGATTCACAAGAATCTCCGACAGGAAGCTTGTACACGTCAGGCCCCACGGTAGGAACAGTCATGACACATACCCTTGGCGTGGCAGGCAGTATGTGAAGAGATGCTTCTGGTTCAACGATGCATATGTCAGGAGCATAGTGGAGGGAAACCTCTACGGTCCGGACTCCACACGCAGATGATCCGCCGGCAACTATATTGCTGCAGCTGCGACTCATGCGTCCATGGCCCAGGAGTTCCCCTTCGAAACCTTGCGCGAGGCCCCTCTGATAGTCGATGCGGTCTACAAAGGTGGACGTAACAACAACATGTCCGACGAGGTCCTGAGCAAGCTCCTCCCGAGGACCGAGAACTCAGGGGGTTTCAGGAAGACCAAGGTCCGGGGATCCAGTGACAGGTTGGCATACATCACGATATACACCACGATGTCCGAGCCGGAATGGCCCGATTACTTCGATGTCGAGACCGGGTTGTTCAGATACTATGGTGACAACAGGATGCCCGGACATGAGTTGCATGACACCCGCAAGAAGGGGAACGCCATGCTCCGTGATTTGTTCGCGTGGTTGAACGATCCCGAATCCCGTCACCTCATACCACCCATCCTCGTTTTCAAGAGGGAGGTCGGGCGCGATGTCAGGTTCCTCGGGCTGGCTGTACCAGGCGGTCGCAACCTCGGTGCCAACGAGGAGCTCGTCTCGTTCTGGAGGACCATGGGGTCCGAGAGGTTCCAGAACTACGAGGCCTACTTCACGATCCTGGATACGGGTGATGAGGAGATATCCAAGGAGTGGCTGGTTTCCCGTGTGGAGGGTGATGCCGATTGTGATGACCGTGCCCCAAAGGTCTGGAGGAGGTTCATCTCACGTGGTCGCGACGGTATCGAACCCCTGATGTCCCCGCGCATCATAGAATGCCCTTCCAAGAGGGATCAGTTGCCGCAGGATCCGGAAGGGGATGCGATGGTCGATGCGATCCGTCGTAGGTACAGGGATTTCCCACAGGAGTTCGAACCTTGTGCCGTTCGGATCGTCCAGATGATGGATGGCAACTTCCAGAGGTTCGATGTCACCCGCCCATGGAGGGATGGTGGAAGGGATGCTGTGGGGTGGTACACCATCGGTACCGAGCGTGGATCGATATCGATCGAATGCTCCCTTGAAGCCAAACTGTATGATGCAGACAACGGCGTGGGCGTGAGGGAGATGTCACGTCTGATCTCACGTATCCGTTACAGACAGTTCGGAATCTTCGTAACCACCAGTTACATTGGATCCCAGGCTTATCTGGAGGTGAAGGAAGACGGTCACCCCATAGTCCTGGTGACCGCTCGTGAAATCGTGGACATCCTACGTTCCAAGCAGGTGGATTCCACGAACATAGAGTCATGGTTGGATGGCATATCTAATGAAACCCTGATAGATGTTCATTGAAGGTTGGAAACTACCCATCACCTGGGTTATGTGGTTTCCGGACTTGTGAAGACTGATTCCCGACCATCCATACCCACTATGGTGACATCATCCGGTTTGAAGTGATTGAGGGGTTCAACGGATTGTATGGATCCGATCAAGTGTTCAACTCTGGCCCAGTCCATCATGGATGATATCCGCTCCAATCATGAGATGGGT
>JAFVZR010000115.1 GCA_017508065.1 Candidatus Methanomethylophilaceae archaeon | reverse complement strand
GAGGCCGTACGGGGATCTCCTCAAGGACCCGTCGATCACAGCACTCTACTCGTTCCTGATAGTAGGTTCCGGTCAGGTGACCCTCGGCGACATGCGCAGGGGACTTACCTTCCTGATTTCCGCAATCCTGACTACATTCGTACTGATCGTATTGGGTATAACGTACGATGGCGATGTTGCACACATGATCGCTGTGCTCTTCTTCGCAGCCCTGTTGTTCGGTATATGGATCGTCAATATCCTGGATGCGTACAATCAGGCTAGGCTATACAACTGCCATCTGGTGGATGTGAAGGACCTGGACAAGTGATCAGAGCAGGTCCGTCACATCGCCGGCATAATGCAGGACGACCATCTCGGGATCCTGCCCTTTCCAATCCTTCTCATCCGCTGATCCGGACAGTACTCCGATGAACGATGCCCCTGCATCCCTGGCGGAGATGTAATCGGCTATGTTGTCTCCCAGGTAGAGTATCTCTTCGGGATCCACGCCAAGCTCTTTCGCGAATTCCCTCATGGCTACGGGGGATGGTTTGGCATTGTCGTAGTCCGAGTAGTCTCTTCCGACGATGGCATCGAACGACTCCGCTAGACCACAGTTGCCCAGTGCGGCGTCCGCATACTCCCTGCTTCCGCGCGTAAGTATGCCCACCTTCAGACCTTTCGATCTGATCCTATCGATGCATTCCGCCGATCCCGGGAACGGTTCGGCCTCATGGACGAATTCCTTCTCGATCAGCGTGCAAAGGTCATCCATCTCCTTGTTGATCCCAGGGAACTCGTCTCCACGACCATGGGCTTCGAGCCATTCCCTGATAGGGAACCTCGGTCTCTTGATCCCGGGGAAAACGAGTTCATCGAACGGTATCCCATGACGTTCACAGATGTCACGGTCGACCCTGTCGAGTTTGGAGTAGTCAACATGGGTCTTCAGGAAGGTACCGTCCAGGTCGAATCCGACCGCTTTGATTCCGGGCATCATGGATGGCAATCTCCGCCCAGGTAGTTAAACGGATTGGAATATCAGTGACATCCGTCAGGACCGCAGGCCATGCCGCCTTCCAGATCCTCGGCCTCCTCCTCATCATAGGCCTTGCGGAGGACCATCTTCATATCCTCTACATCCACGGCACCGGGGATGCCGTAGGCATCGTTGATCACGAAGAACGGTACTGCCCTGATCCCCATCATGTGGGCTTCGGCTTCTTCGCGGAGAACCTCTTCCGCGAATCTGTCGCTGTTCAGGACGGAGTCGATCTCCTCCTCCGTCATCCCCACTTCAAGGGAGAGCCTCCTCATGACCTCATGGTCTGCCAACACCAAGTTGTCGGTGAAATAGGCTCTGTAGAATCTATCTATGAATGCATCGCCGAACGCCCTTCCTTTGGATTGTGCGAGTTTTGTCAGGCGGAGGGCATCGAACGTGTTGGAATTCAATGCAGTGGCATAGCGGAAATCCAGGCCTTCGGACCTTCCCATGGCGGAGATCCTCTCGACCTGTGCACGTGCCTGGTCCATGGTCATGCCGTAGTTCTTGGCGAAGCTCTCGACTATCGTGTGGCGGGGAACCTTCTTGGCATTGGGATTCAACCTGAATGCCTTGAAGTCGAGTCTGCATTCATCTTCGATACCCATCTCTTTCATCGCCCTCTTCATCCTAGCAGCGGCGATGTAGCAGAACGGACATGCGTAATCCGACCAGTACTTGATTATCATCGTTATCTTCTGGGGGTATGGGGTACCTGTGTATCAAAATTGTTGGG
>JAFVZR010000114.1 GCA_017508065.1 Candidatus Methanomethylophilaceae archaeon | reverse complement strand
TTACCGACCCTTACCTTCGATAACAGGGACGATTCGGACGGGATATCCACTATGACCTCTGCTGGATCTATCCTGGCATAGTTGGCGATCTCCGCTTCCAATTCGGAACGTTTCTCCTTCTGTACATACCTGACCAGATTGATCCTGAAGGATTCGGACGCATCGACATAATAGATCGTCTTCGCTTTCTTGTACAACCTACGATTCAGCACGGAACGCATGAGGTCTGCGGACCTTCCTCCTCCCTCCAACAACATGGATGTCAGATCCGCATCGGTCATCAGATACAGATTGGAAGGATCCAGATCTGAAATTTCGATAGCACGCCTCAACATGGCTTCGACTATCTTCACGGTCTTATGATAATAGATGGAGGAATACATCAGAGTACGTGCCACCATCAGGCCCTCAGCGGACGTGATACCACCTTTGTGAAGGACCACTTTGCCATTGTGTACCGCCATCTGGCTCAGTATCCTGTCCTTATCGACCGCACCATGGATGACACCCGTATAATGGGCATCCCTCAACAGATAGTCCATCTGATCTGCATCCACAGGCCCATGGATGATCTGATGGGCATAGTCCCTGGATGCGAAGAATGACTGTACGTTCCCGTTCGAGGAATACACGTCCAATCCACCCAGATCCGAACTGGGATTGATGATGAGGTCACATACAGCACCGGGTGATATGCCAGCATCCTCCAACATCACTGCCAACGGTTCACAGCCATCGAAGAATGCCCTATCACGTTCCATGAAGGATGGCACGTCGCCCATGATCAAAGCGCGGGACATCTCCATGTGATCCATACCGCTGGCACTCTCCATCAATTTCTCCAGGGTGTGCGAGAATGGCGGATGACACACATCGTGCAACATAGCGGCCGCACGGATGGTGTCGGCCTCATCCTTTGCCAGACCTATGGATTCGGCCATCCGTCCTGCAAGATGGTAGACACCCAAACTGTGCTCGAAACGAGTGTGATTTGCACCGGGAAACACCACATTGCTAAGACCCAGCTGCCTGATTGACCTCAATCTCTGAATCTCATGACGGTCCATCATATCGAAGAACACGCCGTCCAGAATGATGCTCCCGTGGATCGGATCGTGAACTATCTTGGACGTCATTGTCACACCTTGCCGTGATGTTCCACAATAAGGCCCTTGGATGCCAAGAGCCAGGAGTCGACACCCACCCTTATGGGGGCGATACCGACGGACCTCGTGGCATCCAGGATGACCTTCTCCGCCAGATCCGCATCGCCCGAATAGTCGGACATATCGAGTATCAGGGATGAACCGGATAGGACGTGTTTCCTGATATGACGAAGGTCCTTCTCACCGTTCGGTCTCATGATATGGATAGTGGAGGCACAGGTATCCTCAGGAAGGTCCATGACACCGAGGTCGATGAACACCTTACTGTCTGCAACTGACCTCAGTTCCGAACCTTTCCTGAAGGGGGACATCTCACTCCCCTGCCTTCCAAAGCTTATCTCCAACGTAATGGAGCATCATGACGGCCTTTCCCTTCTCCTTGGCACGTATGCCCTCGGAATCACGGAGGGCCATACCTACCGCGAGAGGCATACGGTTCCTCTCGTCGCGGATCCATACGAGATCGCCTTCGTTGATGTCATCATCGGCTTCGATGATTCCGGGGCCCATAACATCCGCACCATTGGTGACGAACTTGACCGCACCCATATCAACGGTTATGAAACGCTTCTCGGGCTTGAATTTGTGCAAACCTCTGACCGTGAGGAATGGTTTGCCTTCATAGACCATTCCCAAGATGTCGTTCCCACAGAAAAGGAGGTTGAAATCCGGACCCTCGGCTATGTCCAAAGGATCGTCCTCCGTGAAAGTCTGAGTGCAGAAGAGTGTGTTGAGTTCCTCTGCAACGGACTTGATCTCCTTCTCTCTCATCCTCTTCCTTTTGCGGATCCTGATGTCTGCCATTATCACCAGGTATGACGTGTACGTTATTAGTTTTGTCCAAAAATCAATATTTTCTATACATCGCTATTAAAATATTAAATGCAGATTTGGAAGTATGAAAGTCTTCACTTCGCTGATGAAAGCGCTCATCACGATTGTGTCTTTGGCTCTGACGGTCATGCTCGTAATGTCAGTGGTACCGCTGGTTACAGGTGGCATCGAGGTCGAGAACACAGAAGAACTTGCAGTGGTACAGGAATCGAGCAACCTTGCCATTTCCGGAGAATTCACTGTGAAGTCCAGTCTGCCCAGAGACATCACCGGCCTTACATTCTGCATTGACGCCATCTCTGCAGATGACGAGACCCTGAAAGGAGTGAGAATCGTAGAAATGCCTGATAGGACGATCAAGAGCAATTCGTCCACAGTGATCAAGATCGATGAGAGTGTCAACATCGCAGAGGTCATCGTATTCCTGCTGGCTGACAACAACAACGGAGAGCCTGGAATGTATCTGCCACTCAGGATCACGGTTTGTGCTGACTATGGGGCGATCGCAGGACTTGACCTCGAACTCAACATGGTCGTGAAGCTGTCCGACAGCGGAGTCCTGGAAAGCGATGTGGATAGGAACTCCGATGGAGAGGTATGTTCCGCTACTGCAAAGTTCTACGGAAAAGAGGGAGATATGATCGTGGACCTCGTTCCTGAGGATACCATCGAAGCGGAACTTTACGTGGAAGGCCTTGCCGAGAAGATTACCATCAAGATTGAGAAAACCGGAAACGACCTGTCCGTCAACATCAGTACGACTAATGAATCCGGATTGATCGAACTCGCAGAGAAGATGATAGCTGAAGACAAGGTCGTCATGATCGGAAGTGCGGCATTCGACTTCTCGATGTCACTCCCTGATACCCAGGTAGGCGA
Organism: Candidatus Methanomethylophilaceae archaeon; assembly: GCA_017508065.1. Lineage (GTDB taxonomy): Archaea > Thermoplasmatota > Thermoplasmata > Methanomassiliicoccales > Methanomethylophilaceae > SIG5. The sequence goes on along the minus strand of JAFVZR010000114.1, from coordinate 33,569 downwards.
TATCAAGGTCTGTCTCGCTGCATACCTGGAGGGCATAGCATGAGTGATAAGGACTACTTTTCCGAGTTCTCCCCCAAGTGCATGTCCTTCGGAGGAGCGTTCCTCTCCGTGGCCATCACGGTGACGATCTATATCCTCCTCCCGTTGGCAGGTATCGCGTTCATCGCAGGTGTGGGTTCGTCCCTGACGGAGGCGATGGAAGGGTCGGTCGATTTCAACACCATCCTCGACCAGTTCGCTGTATACCTCAGAAGCCTGATGATCTATTCGATCCCGCTGATCATACTCTCCGTATTCGTTGGATTGTATGAGAAAGGTAGCTATGCCAGGATTCCGTTCAAGTTCGCATACTGCCTATACCTCGCAGCGGTCATGCTGTTGTTCACCAAGGGCGGAGAGATGGACATGTTCATCGATGGTTCCACCATCGGAGAGGGAATCCACAGCATAGAGATCGTTCTGGAGATCAAGGCGGTCATCTACATCCTTGCAATAATCTCCGCACTGAAGGGATTCCTCGCATTCGCGGAATTCTCCGACAACCGTAAGAAATACCTCGAGAACTCTGCGAAGAAGTTCAACAAGAAGGATAGGAAGAAGGCCAAATGGACCGTGTACGAGGATTCATTGGACGACGATTCCAAAGGGAAGAAGAAAAAGAAGAAGAGAGGGGATGACGAATAATGGGGATCAGTATCGCTATTTGTGAGAAGGAGGCTCCCCGTGCAGCCTGTGCTCAGATGAAGAAGGACATCAAGAAGGCCTTGGTGAGCGATATCACCCCGTTCGGTGACGCTGCACTCTTCGACATGGTCGTCAGCCTTGACGATGCCAAGAAGGCATTCCCGGATTTCGATGCGTTCATCAAGAGGAACAGGATCAACGAATCCACCGATGCAATCTATATGGACAAGGTCAAGAAGGATGACGACCGCGCCATACTCGAACCCCTTGCAGAGAAGAAGTACACCGGTTGGGTCCTGACGGAAGGCCTCTCACCGGAGCTCCTCGACAAGGCCATGGAACTCTCAAAGCCCGAGAACAGGGTGAATGCATGGGACTGTCTCGACTTCGATGAGGCCAACAAGGCCTGTGCGGAATGTCCGCTCTCCTGGGACAAGGGAAGGGGATGCATAGGCCCATTCGGACCGGACAGCAGCCAGTTGCCGGACATCGCATCCAGACGCGGATGTGATCTCGTGGCGTCCGTCCCGGAGATCGCCAAGGATTGTAAGATCCTCGCCCCTGCAGATGCCGAGAAGCTCCTGAAGGAATGCGAGATCCTTGAGACGGCACTACCCGAAGAGGGAAAGATGGCTGTCAGAAGATATGCCGGACCTGTCGAACGCATGAAAGCTGTGGCAGAGATCTCCATCAAGGAAGGTTGTGGATTCTACTTCTTCTGAACACCTTTCCAAACATTTTCCTATAACTTTTCTATGATTTTTTGGAAGAGTTGACAATGGTCATACCCACAGGTTTAATAATGCGCGCCTAATGACACATATAGGTGCAATCATGCTAGAAATCATAGACCTGCATGTGGAGGCCGGTGGCAGAGAGATCCTCAAGGGCGTATCGCTCAAGATCAACGAAGGAGAGACCTGCGTACTGTTCGGCCCCAACGGATCAGGCAAATCCACTCTGCTCGCAGCCATCATGGGCTACAGACACTGTAAGGTCACGAGCGGAAAGATTATGTTCAAAGGCCAGGACATCACGGAGATGGGTGTCGACGAACGTGCAAGACTTGGAATAGGCATGATGATGCAAAGACCCCCAAATGTCTCGGGTGTCAAACTCGGCGACCTCGTCAAGGCCACTGCCAAAGGGGACGCCAGCGTACTCGATAAGGCGGAGAGCTTCAAGATGGATAATTTCCTTGGAAGGGACGTCAATGTTGGATTCTCCGGAGGAGAGATCAAGAGATCCGAACTCCTCCAGCTCACCGCACAGAAACCGGACTTCGTTCTCCTCGATGAGCCTGAATCCGGTGTCGACCTCGAGAGCATCGACCTTATCGGAAGGAAGGTCCACGACCTCCTGTACACCAAGGACGGTAACAAGGCATGTGACGGTAGCAGGTGTGCACGCCACGTGTCTGCATTAGTGATCACACATACCGGACAGATCCTGGACTACATCGGTGCTGACAAGGCGTACATCCTACAGAACGGTGTCATCCGCTGTTCGGGACGCCCCACCGACCTCCTGAAGGACATCAGGGAAAGAGGATACAAGGAGTGTATATCATGCAGAATGGTGAACATAGAGGAGTGAAGGAGGCCCTCGACAGGGCCGGTGCGTACGGCCCTGATGTCGACCTCTCACAGTTCAATGTGGGAGAATCGGACCTCGAACAGATCGAAGATCTCCAGAAGGTGGATGCTGACACCAAGGACCTTATGGTCAACGTCGGAGTCGTATCCGATGAGAACGGCCGTGACGGTTCCATCGTATTCATCAACAACAGTATGAGCCACTGTTCCAACAAGACCGAGGACGGTGTGGAGCTCCTTTCCACCAGGGATGCCGTTGCCAAATACGACTGGCTTAAGGACTATTTCTGGAAGGCCGTTGACCCTGAGAAGGACAAGTTCACCGCGAAGACCTACATCGAGGAGTCCGACGGTTACTTCATCCGCGTCAAGAAAGGATACCACGCGAAGAATCCCGTTCAGACCTGTATGCTCATCAAGAACAAGAACACCATGCAGAACCTCCACAACATCATCATCATCGAGGAGGGAGCGTCGTTGGAGATCATCACCGGATGCACCACCGACAGACATGCCAACAACGCACTGCACATCGGAGTGTCGGAGATCTACGTGAAGGAGGGAGGTTCACTCGCATTCTCTATGATCCACAACTGGGGAGAGGACACCACCGTAAGGCCCAGGACAGGATGTATCCTGGAGAAGGATGCCAAGTACGTGAACAACTACGTCATCCTGAACCCTGTCGGAACCTTGCAGAGCAACCCTGTCACCTACCTCAACGGTGAAGGGGCATCCTGTACATACAACACCATATGTCTGGCACCCAAGGGATCCAACATCGATTCCGGTGGAGTCGTCTTCCTGAATGCACCCAACACGAACGCGGAGATCATGTCCAGAAGCATCACGAACGGCGGAAACATGATCGCTCGCGGAAAACTTTCTGGTAATGCGGAGAAGGTCAAGGCACACCTCGAGTGCAGGAGCATCGTCCTCGAGGATGGTGGACTCACTCTTGCCATCCCCGAACTTGAATCCACAGTAGCGGATGTCGAGATGACCCACGAAGCAGCTGTCGGTAAGATCGACCAGGACCAGATCGAGTATCTGATGTCCAGAGGACTCACGGAGGATGAGGCTGTCAGTATGATCGTCCGTGGATTCCTCGTAGGCGGAATCAAGGGACTTCCCCCACACCTCATGAAAGAGATCGATGAGGCTGTAGAGAAGGCAAACCTCGGAAACTGATACAATGATTGATGCTGGGTCATTGACCCGGCATCACCTTACTACTTTTCCCAACATGTCCACTGCGTGGATCGTATTGCCATCATCATCCCTGAATGAAGTGTACACCCCGATAGGACTGTTCATCGGATCCCTGACGAAGATGACGTTCTCATCGATGAGACGTCTGTGAAGGTCGAAAGGATTCTCCACTCCGATGTAGATCCCCGTATCGATTCCAATACTGGCACTTATCTTCAGGATAAGAACACAGTTGCCTCTCCTCACATAGAGTGATTTTTCATCCGAATCGAAGACCTCGAATCCAAGGAGATCGCAATAGAACGATCTGGCTCTTTCGAATGACGAGACCGGTACGGTCGATGCAGATAGACATTGGGGAAGGCCTTCGACGGTGTATTCGAAGTGACCTCCGCATGGATCTCCTAAAGGCATATTATGAGAATAAGAGAAAGAGTATAGGTTGTTTACGGAATAGACATGCATCCGCTAATCCACAACAATTGAAAGAGCATTATTGCTTGTCAAAACCTCAAACGTACCCTAATCAACACGTACAACCACAGCCAATGAGTTTGAGAAATGAAAAGGTGACATCACCATCAAAAACCATGCACACAATAATAGTTATAACACCGATTACTGATGACCCCACCATGGCCAAACCAATGATCAATGAAGGAGACTTCAAGCTCCAGGAGAGTCTTGGAAAGATCAAGCACGTAGTCATCGTCCTCAGCGGAAAGGGAGGAGTCGGAAAGAGTACCGTATCCTCCAACCTCGCTATCACCATGGCACAGAAGGGACTCCAGGTCGGACTCATGGATATCGACATCACCGGACCCAACATCCCCAAGATGTTCGGAATCGAGGATGAACAGATCATGGTCGACGACAACAGGAAGCTCATCCCCGTCATCGTCCCTCCATCCATGAAGGTCATGTCCATGGCATTCCTCTTGCCCAGCAAGGACGCACCCGTCATCTGGAGAGGCCCCGTCAAGATGGGAGCCATCAGGCAGTTCCTCGAGGACGTCAACTGGGGAGACCTCGACTACCTGGTCATCGATATGCCTCCAGGAACCGGAGATGAGGCTATCTCCATCATGCAGCTCATCCCCAAGGCAGACGGTGTCGTCATCGTCACCACACCTCAGGACGTCTCGCTCCTCGACTCCAGGAAATCCATCACCTTCGCAGCAGAGACCGGTGTACCCATCATCGGTATCGTCGAGAACATGAGCGGATTCGTCTGCCCCCACTGTGGAGAGGTCACTGATATCTTCAAGTCCGGAGGAGGAAAGGAGACTGCTACCGAATTCGACATCCAGTTCCTCGGTCGCGTACCCATCGAGCCCGCAATCGTCCTATCCGGTGACAGCGGAATGCCTGTGGTCATCAGTCACCCCGAGAGTGCATCCGCAAAGGCTTTCGAAGAGATCACCGAGAAGGTCCTTAAGACGGTGGGATGAAAATGAGGATCGGAGTCCTTGCAGATGGTCCGGAATTAAGTTCAGAGGTCAGCGAGGACTTCGGTCACGCACCCTTCTTCCTCATCGTGGAGTCCGAGTCATTGGACTTCACGGTGGTGGAGAACGAGTTCATGGATGCCGAGGGCGCTGGAATGAAGGTCGCCCAATCCATTGTGGAGATCGGCGTGGATGCGGTCGTCGTCGGCGGTATCGGAACCCATGGATTCAACATACTCAATAAGGCCGGGATCGACGTATCGTACGATGAAGAAGGTACTGTTGAGGAGTGCGTCACGGACTACATCCGTAGGCGTGAACGCATGAAAAGGTTCAAGGACCTCGAAGAGGCTTAAACCCCTTTCTTATCTCCCCAAATTATCTTGTGCAACTGAAGGAGCACACGGATGTTCAATCCGGATTCCACGACACGTTCTGCGATAGGACGTGCATCCATTCCACCGACAGGAGAGAAGATTATCTCGGTGTCAGGTTTGTACCTCCTCACAATATCGATCGCGAAGTCGTAATCCCCCTCATTTGCAAGAACGAACTTCAACTGATCCTTCGGTTTCAAAAGTGCCAGATTGTTCCAGTCCATCCTCTCGGTCATCTTGGATGATGGGCATTTGATATCCATGCTGACCAAAATATTCTCCGAATCGGGAAGATCCTTTATCGAGATCGAACCGTTGGTCTCGATGGTGACGTGCTTGCCTGCCTCGAGAAGCCTGTCAAGAAGTTCGGGGAACTCCCTCTGGATCATTGGCTCCCCTCCGGTAAGGCAGATGTGCGTTTCATCTCTGGCACTGTCTACGATCTCATCGATGGACATCTCCGTGCCACCATCGAAGGAGTATTTCGTATCGCACCACGCACAATCGAGATTGCAACCGATTGAACGGATGAAGTATGTGGGCACACCGATGAGTTTACCCTCACCCTGGATCGAACGGAACATCTCACAGATCTTCATAGGATCACTCGTACTCGATCTCGTCCTCGTAACCTGCTTCCTTGAATCCGTTCAACCTGAGCTGACAGGAATCACATTTACCACAGGCCTTCTCACCGCCCTCATAACAGGACCAGGTCAGGTGCAGGGGTGCACCGAGCTTCTTACCCAGACGTACGATGTCGGCCTTGCTGAGCCTTAGGATGGGAGTCATGATCTGAATGGGATTGCCCTCCACACCACACTTGGTTCCGACAGCGATCATCTTCTGGAATGCCTCGAAGAACTCAGGACGACAATCTGGGTATCCGGAATAATCGACATTGTTCGCACCGATGTAGATGCGGTCCGCATCAACGGATTCACAAAGTCCTGCAGCGACCGACATCATGATGATGTTCCTTGCAGGGACGTAGGTGATCGGGATATCCTGTCCCATCTGGGACTCATCACGGTTCTCTGGCACTTCCAACTCGGGCCTGGTGAGTGCGGACCTGAACATACTGAGGTCCATATCCACGATCACATGTTTTACGCCGAAGAACTTTGCAACATTAGCGGCAGATACCAGTTCCTTCGTGTGCCTCTGCCCATATCTGAAACTGAGTGCAGTGACCGTACATCCATCCGCAAGAGCCTGTGCCAGAGTCGTGGTGGAATCCAATCCTCCGGAAAGAAGTACGACGGCACCGGGCATCAGAGCTTCACCTCATACCATGCGGTCTGACCGCGCTCCTCATCCAGACCTACGGACACGGACCTGATGTTGGCGGGGAACTCGACCTCACTGACGAGCCTGTTGACCATGTGACGTGTCATCTCCTCTGCAGTGGTGTTGGTGACATCGAGGATGACGACGTCCATCAGAGGGAACACATACCTCTTTCCGCAGGAGATCGCCTCAACGGAATCGCCCTCAATTTTTAGGTCCACATCCGGTGAATCTCCGGGAAGGATGGTCCTGTGATCGAACTCATCCACGAATGCCTTGAGCTTCTTCTTGAGTACGACGAAATCCATTACCATTCCATCCTCTCCGATATCTCCTTCTAGTCTGAGACGAAGAATATAGGAATGGCCGTGAAGCCTGGAACATTTCTCATGCCTGGGTATGAAGTGACAAGCGGAGAATCTTATTCCAGAATGTCCGCCATCTATCTCGAGTATCATATGATCTTCTCCGTTAGTTTCATAGCGAGAGCGATGCAATCCACATAATCCGTCTTAGCTCTCGATGTATCGACGAATATCTTGTCTGTATTTATCACAGGTGCGCCAAGGGCCTTGGCGCCACCGATGAAATGCAATGCCCTAAATATTATGTTTCCAGAGATTCCGTCCGGTGCGATCACCAGATCAGCCTCCCTGACTATATCCTCCAGAAGGATCTCAGCGTCATACGCATCATATCCTTCATCCATCAATGCTGGCACAATCTCACGTGCATCGAGGATCGTCCTATCGACACGGTCGTTCCTTCCAAGGTCGTCCTCCCTTCCACCGGACATGATGGCCACCCTGTTGCCAAGACCCAGTGCCTTCAAGAGAGGCATACTCTTCCTGACAAGATCCATCTTCTGTTCCTTGGTCCAACCTTCATCAATACCTACAGGTGCCATACAGAACATCCTTCCGCCATCTGGCTCCAGTATGACGACACGCTCCACCTCTTCAAGACCCAACTTCTCCTTCAGGATGGGTAGAACTACCGAAGAGGACATGTTTCCCCTTACAGCTGCATCGATCCTTCCACTGACCAGATCATCCACCAGTGCCTCTGGATCATCATAGATCACTACCTTTCCAGGATAACATGATGCACTGTATTCGACCGATGCCCTGTTCTTATTGGTACCGATACCGACTACGACATCAGGCAATTCCGAACAGAGTATGTCTTCTGAACTGGCCATACCCCTACGATACATAGTTCCTTAATAAGGGTTGGTGAAAGAAGAATGCTCATTAGGACGTGATCTGATCAAAGACGTAGTCATCCCACTCCCTGACACCTAGTGCCACCTCCAATTCCGGAGGTGTAAGCATGGGGCGATCGTATCTGAGTGCGTCATCCATCGCGATCCTCGGACATGCGGTACAGACATACGCATCAACACGATAGTGCAACAGGTTCTGCGGAGAAAGTTCGTTCATGAACACCTTGTATGCGATACGTCCCTTAGATCTGATGAGATCGACCAATTCATCGGCGAGTCCGTTACGATTCTGTCCAACCTTGCTGCACACGATCACAAGGAAGGATTGTGCCTCCTGCCCACCGACGATCGCAGCGAACCTTCTGCGAAGTATGCGGTCACGGACCTCATCGACAGACCTCAACTCGCCCGTGACTGGATTGAATACCTTGATCGGTTTTCCCGCACCGAATGCTGCAGCTAAAGGATGGAAATCCCCTTCACCGATGTACAGATACTCATCCACGGAATCTGCAATGGAATACGCTGCGGTACAATTACATCCGAGGACCTGCCCCGGATACATGATCCTTGCATCACCATCTCCAACGAACGCATTACGTCCAGATTCATGAAGGATCTCCATCGCCTGAGGGATACAGTTGAGATACTGCACAGTGGCGAGTAGCCCGACGTTCATACCAAGATCTGAAAGTACGGCCTCAAGCTTGTCCTGTATATCCAAAGGCATGTCTGCCTCTATGTACAGTACGTTTGGATCATCACCCTGAGACGGAATCGGAGAGTGTCCGAAATGCACCAAAGCGTCAGCTACTGATGAATAATTGATGAAAAGATCACAGGCGCCATAACACGGGTCGCCTAACATAACGTAATTAGCCTCAGTTTCCTGAGTTAAAAAATCGACAATTTCAGTTGCCCGGAGCTTTAAGCCCTCGGGCAACTGAAGTGCGACAGAGGCGTAACCCCTGTCGCGAACCCATGTAGCAATGTATTGAAGTTTGAGATCAAACATTTACATTACGAGCTCTTTTCCCTTCTCAACATCGATGTAGCAGGGAGTGGGGTACTTCATGGAAGCCTTCCACAGTGCAAGCTTTGCGGTGTTGAAAACCTGGGGAGTGCATGAGACGGTCATGACGACCTGGTTGCGCTCGAGCCTTGCTGCGGTTCCGACATTCTTTCCGAATGCACTTCTCATTCCGCTGGAAACACGGTCTGCTCCTGCTCCGGTTGCGAGCTTGTTCTCCCTGAGAACGATGTGGGGGTAGACCCTGACCTTCATGTGGTAGTTTGCAACTCCAGCTTCCTTGGAGAGGACCCTGTTTGCTGCAATACGTCCTGCCTCGAGTGCAGTGTGCCTGATCTGGACACGGTTGGTGACTTTAAGTGAAAGTACGACGGGGAACTCCTCCCTGAGGTTACCCATGTCGAACTGCTGAATTCTGCTGTTGGGAACTCCACCCATGAACTTTCTGCGGGTGAATGCCATTCCCTTGATCTCTCTGTACATTACTGCGGGCTTTCTTGCCATTGATACCACCTTTATAGGTAATAGTTGCGAGGTCTGACAATCCCGATTCTATATTAATAGATTACCATGAATTGCCGACTTCAGTATGGGTCGGTCGATTCGTATCGTAGATATAACCATTTCGGAAGGAGTGTTTTGGCAACCTTCCGAACCCAGTATGCGCACTCGATACTAATGGTTTGATATAGTATTGTTGGAAACCAACGGATACGGTTGTTCCCACAAGTTTCGGATTCAGTGGTGAAAATAATTGCGGATAGCATAGTTCTTTTTATTAAACGTACATACCCACCCGAAGAAAGGAGATGAGGTGCACAAGATGAGGAACTTCATGATTAACGTGGCTCCCAAGACAGAGGGAGGAAGGATACCTGTCGCTCTGGCAGGTCAGATTATGATGGACATCCAGGAGATGTTGTCAGATATTGGAGAGTACCTCATCAGAAGCGAATTGGGAATCCAGAACTCCCTCCGTCCGGAGATCCTCTCCAAATTCACATTGTTCATGGACGGCGACGGAGGAATATCTATCGGTACCTCCACCAACGAACACATCGTGGGTTCCATCACCGAGGGTGCACTCGACCTCATGGAGGACACGATGGATGCCATGGGCTCCGGCGCAGGCGGATACTGGATGGAGGACAACTACATCGACCCATTCTTCAGAAACCACATAATCTACGACATCGTTGCACTCTCCGAACACATAAACGAATTCTCCGACTGCGTACTCACATATGGCTCACCGGACAACATGAAGACCTTCGGCCAGGTCGATGTCGCAAGACTCGCCTCGTTCATGAAGGAGAAGGGCATGAGTGCCAACAGTGCCGCACTGGGACTGATCACCACGACCGTATCCAAATCCAAAGGTCAGATCATCGGATTCGAGTGTGGGAAGAACAAGGTGAAACTCCATTTCAGGGACAGATCCGTTGAGAATGTCGCACGTACCTTGGCAGGAAAGGGGCCCGTATACGTTGCTGGCAGATTGATGTACTCAGAGGAAGGGAACCTGATGGAGATCAGGGATGTGTACAACGTCACCCCCGCACAGACAATCAGATTCCGTAAACTAATCGCCGCCACTTCCGACATCTCCGTCAAGGAGCCGGTCGTTGCGAACATCTCCTTCGATGGAAGGTGGACCCTATCCAACGACACTCTCGGAATATCCGTCACCAAGGACACATGGGACGATGCCGTCCAGGAATTCAACGACTTCTTCATGTTCCTTTGGACCGAGTACATGATGGAGGACAAAGAGTTGGAGGGGGAGGACGCGGAGATCAGGGATGCACTCAAGGCCCTGATTTGACTATAGATATACGCGCACACGTGCAAAGACTTAATAAGGCTACCCTGATAGCGAGAGCTAGTGAGTACAGATGTCCAAACGCTCCTCTTACAAAAGGAAGGCCGAGAAGGTATCCAAGATCGCGGAGGAACGCATCGGCATACTGACCGAGTTGGCCGTAACGGCCCTCAGGTCCGGAAAGAAGGACAGGGCCGTAAGATACGTCGACATATCCCTTCGCATATGCAGGAAGACCAAGGTGAAGATGCCCAAGGACTTCCCGTTCTGCAAGGAATGTCTCATACCACTCATCCCCGGATACAACGAAAGGGTCAGGGTGTGTCGTGAGAGGGTCATATGCACCTGTGACAACTGTGGAAACATCAAACGCATTCCGTACATTAGGGAGAAGCGTACATGACAGAGAAGGAAGCAAAGAAAGAACTCATGCGCAGGGCGCTGGAGATCGGCCCTACCGTCCACGTAGGGAAGGACGGTCTCAAGGACTCCCTGTACGAAGAGATTATCGCACAGCTCAAGAAGAACAGACTCATCAAGGTCAAGATCCTGACCGACGATTCCACCAGCGAGATCGCGGAAACCATCGCGGAGGCCACCAACTCCGTCATAGTGGATGTCCGCGGAAGCGTGATGATTCTGACAGACAAGAGGACATGGACATCCCTGTCCCAGAAAAAATTCTGAATCCAGGGTGAGACCAATGATCGACATTAAGTTCCTTAGAGAGAACCCCGAAGTGGTAAAGGAGAACATCAGGAAGAAATTCCAGGATAAGAAGTTGCCACTCGTCGACGAGATCATAAAAGAGGATGTCGAAAGGCGCGACATCATCGGAAAGACCAACAACCTGAAAAAGGAAAGGAACGACGCGTCCAAACAGGTCTCCGACCTCATGAAGGCCTCCAAACAGCCCGGAGCGGACACCGAGTCCATCATGGCACAGGTCGAGGCTCAGAAGAAGAGGGTCAACGATATCGCGGATCTCATCAAGTCCAACGATGACAGGCTCAAGGAGATCGAGGACAGCATCAACTCCAAGATGATGATCATACCCAACATCATCGACCCGTCCGTGCCCATCGGACCCGATGATTCGCACAACGTCGAGGTCGAGAAGTTCGGAGAACCCGTGATTCCCGACTATGATGTGCCTTACCATGCGGACATCATGAACACCTTCAACGGACTCGACCTGGACAGTGCACGCCGTGTGTCCGGTAACGGATTCTACTACCTTCAGGGTGACATCGCACGTCTGCACTCCTCAATCATATCCTATGCAAGGGACTTCATGATCGACAGGGGATTCACATACGTCGTCCCTCCGTTCATGATCCACAGAGCTGTTGTTGAAGGGGTCATGAGCTTCGAAGAGATGGATGCGATGATGTACAAGATCGAGGGAGAGGACCTCTACCTCATCGGTACGAGCGAGCACTCAATGGTCGGAAAGTACATCGACCAGATCATCCCCGAGGAACAGCTCCCCATAGCACTCACCAGTTACTCCCCCTGTTTCCGTAAGGAGAAGGGGGCACACGGAATCGAGGAGCGCGGAGTCTACCGTATCCACCAGTTCGAGAAACAGGAGATGGTCGTGATCTGTGAGCCCGAAGAGAGCATGGAATGGTTCAACAAGCTCTGGAAGAACACGGTCGACTTCTTCAGGACACTCGATATCCCTGTAAGGACCCTCGAATGTTGTTCCGGTGACCTTGCAGACCTCAAGGTGAAGTCCCTCGATGTCGAGGCCTGGTCCCCCAGACAGAAGAAGTACTTCGAGGTCGGAAGCTGTTCCAACCTTGGAGACGCACAGGCAAGACGCCTCAAGATGCGCATCACCAAGAAGGATGGAACCAAGTACCTCCCTCACACCCTCAACAACACCGTTGTCGCACCTCCAAGGATGCTCATCGCATTCCTGGAGAACAACCTGCAGGCAGATGGTACGGTCCTGATCCCCGAGGCCCTCAGGCCATACATGGGTAACAAGGACAAGATCACCCTCTGAGTGTGAAAAGGTCACTTCGGACCACCCCCTGATCCTTTTCATAGGGTGGCCGAGGTGACCGCTCTTTCGTTTCTACAACACCATATTCCACGAGATATCTATCATATTGCCCGATATCACTCGCAGATCCTTTCCAGATCCTGAAGCAGACCGTTGACATCCATGAATGTCATGTATCTGCTCAATCTCTTGAGGGAGGAGGCCTCCGCATCCTTCAAAACGCGGGATGTGATGCCATAGTAACGGGACAACCTAGCCTCCATATATGCAGCTATCAGGTCCGCAGCCTTAATGTCCCTACCCATGAGCTTTCCGAACCGAGGATCATCCTTATCACCAAATGGATCGTAAAGAATGAACCTGAATTCATCTCTCCATGATTCCGGGATCATAGGCATAAGTTTACTCTCGACCATCTCCTCCTCATAACTCTCAAGGAGTTCGGATAGACCACCCACATTCATCTTCACCGGCGTGATCACATCCTTTGTAAGGACCTCCGGCAGATCATGGAACAATGCTGCGTAATAGTCATTATACAGTGTCCTGTCATCCACACCTTTATCCAGGTCATTGAGGAACACAGAATTGGCAACCAATAGGGAATGACCTAGGACCGTTGTGACCGGCATGCGAGGCGTACGGGTCCACCTCTGTTGGAACCTCAATTGCCCTATCAGGTCGATGAAATCATCGTTCCCCATAACTTTCCTCATATGGGATATGACATTGTCGTGATACCCTATCTCCGCCTCGATGTCGTCACGCGTCTGATCAATACCCACCATACGCTTGTTCAGATCATATATCAAAGAGAATTCCCAATGTGTTGCGAGATAATGTGCCGCGCGAAGGAGTTCGTCCTCAATAGTATCGTTCTTGGAATGAAGATAGTTCTCCAAACGTTGTGCGAAGGAGTTGTCCAAACGAGGAACGATTCTACGGACCTCGGATATGACAAAATCGGCCATCTCGGATGCCTTCTCGGCCTTTATACGATGGAAAAGAGGCGGTTTGATATCGGTCATGACACACCTTTCGATCAATGAGAACACAGAATGCTCGATGAGTCTCCTCCAGTCGATGGCCTGTCCAGACCCTTCTTCCCAAGACTTTCCAAGGACCCAAGCGATGGCTGCCTTATGAGACTGCTTATCCAGCTCGGTCAAATCCAATGGGCGGATGTGATCGTTCCACCTGTGCATGTTCGTAGCATCGAAGAACATGTAGAGAAGGTCCATATCCAGAGTCTTCGAGATAGAATCACCTATTGGACAATGCAGGTACGACTCTTAAATGTTGACATCTGACACATATGGCGGAACAATGCCCACATATCTATCTAATTGAAAGAATACTCCCGCGAATCAGCTAACGCGGGAGCACAGAGGCAAAAGAGTTTGTATCCGGGGAGGCCCCGGTCGGTTTTAGCTTCTGAAGATCTGTCCGATGACCTGTCCGATTCCGATGAGTTTGTCATCGTCGGAGTCTGCGGAAGCCTCGATAGCCTTAAGGTTTGCAAGGTACAGGTTTGCCTTGTTCACTGCAAGTCCTGCTGCGACCTTCTTGTCGAGTGCCTCTGCTGCGTGGATCAGTGCCTTTGCTACTGCGGAGTCTCCACTGAACTGAGATGCGTAGGATGCAGGCTCTGCTGCCTTGGCCTTTCCGCCACATCCGCATCCGCACTCTTTCTTCTCCACAACTTTATCCTTCTTTTTGAAGATTGATTTCAATTTCTCCATGAATCCCATGATATCCCCTCGGCAGTTTTTCGAGTTCTGCCTTCGATTTCTATTGCTGGAAGATACGTCGCCGTACCAGCAGTATACTTACCTTATTGCTATGATTTACATATAAATGTATCTATAAATTCTCCTCTTTTGTTAACATACCCAGCACTGTTATGCACCCAATGAATGTATCCATCACCATCCATCACACTCCGTAAAAACCTATCAAAAATGAAAAAAATACACCTGGTCAGAACCACCAATGTTTAAGGTAGGAAAGCTATTCACCACTATGAAGGTCTCCCAAAGACTCAATTCGATAGAGATGTCTGGCATTAGAAAAATGTTCGATATCGCAAGTCCGACCAGCATTAATCTCGGACTTGGTGAGCCGGATCTTTTGCCACCGAAGAAGGCTATCGACGGCATGACGCTTGCTGCGGAAAACGGGCTCAACAAATACGGTCCGACTGCGGGCATCATGGAGCTCAGGGAGAGCGTCGCCAACAAGTATTCCGCGTATTGGAGTGGACTCAAGGCGAACAATGTCATGATCACCCCAAGCGGATCGTCCGCACTCCTGGAGATTGCAATGACCCTCATCGATCCGGGAGACCACGTCCTAACCCCAAGTCCGGGATTCGTCATCTACGGACCCCATGCGAAACTGGCAGGGGGCACTTTCACAGATTACAAGATGAGCGGTCCGGACTTCCAACCCGATCTGGAGGACATCAAGTCCAAGATAACGCCTGCTACCAAGGTGATTGTCGTAAACAATCCCTCTAATCCTACAGGTTCCATCCTGAACGAGGAGACATTCAAGGGACTTCTGGACATCGCGGAGGACCATGACCTCACCATCGTATCCGATGAAGTATACGATTCGTTCATCTATGAGGGCAAACACCTCTCGTTCCTTCCATATCTGGACAGATCCATCGTGGTAGGAGGATTCTCCAAAATGATGGCGGTCACCGGATGGAGGATGGGATTCCTGATGGCCAACGAAGATATGATGGAGGACCTCATCAAGATGCAGTATCACCTTTGCGCCAGCCCCAACATGCCTGCCATGTACGGTGCCCTCGCAGCCATGCCTGACATCGAGGACTACCTCAGGGATGCTCGCACGATCTTCAAAAGAAGAAGGGACCTCATCGTGGAAAGGATCAATGAGATCGACGGTATGCATATCGAGACACCCAAGGGTGCGTTCTATGCATTCCCATCATACGACCTGGACATGAAGTCCGCGGATCTTGCAATGGAACTTGCAAGGAACGGCCTCATCTGTACCCCGGGATCGGCATTCGGTTCATACGGAGAAGGACACCTCAGGTTCTCATACGCTGCCGACGAAACGAAGATCTCCAAAGGAATGGACATCCTTGCAGAAACTTACGCTAAACTCAAGAAGGAGTGAATCACACATGGAAGAACAGAAACTCAAGACCAGGATCGACCCAATAACCGGAGAGATCATCACAGAACTCGAAGAGAGCCCCGAAGTCATCGCAGAGAAGCAGTTGTTCAAAAAGAACCCTGCAAGGGCTCAGGCACTTAGGGACCTCATGTTCGACTCCCTCCAGGCACACATCGATGGAATGAACGTACCTGCAGAGAAGAGGGATGAGATGATGTTCATCCTCATCGCCAACAGCGTGATGGACCTTATCTTCGATGCACCCACAACTGACATTGCGATGGAATCGTCCTACTGTTTCGACGAGATGCTTGGAATGGCACTTGCTAACAAGAAGTTCGAAGTCGACATCATAGCAGAGGCCAAGAAGGCCGTTGAATCCGTAAAACGCGAGGACTTCCCCTCCGATGAGGCATACCTCGAAGGACTCCAGGCATTCGAAGAGCGCTGGTGGGACATGGGTCAGCCTGCACTCGGCATGAGAAGTCCCAATGACGCAATCTACGAGATGCTCGGCAAGTACAAACTCAACGAAGAATGAACGAACAAGATTGTGTGATCACCTCCGCCCCGGGCAAGATGATCATCCTGGGCGAACACTCCGTCGTGTATGGGAAACCAGCTGTAGCTCTAGCCATAGATCGCAGATTCTACTGCAAAGTACAAAGATCGCAAGACTTCGTGGTCAATGGCTACAGAGCTATGGCCGGATCCCACCCTCACATACGTTCCATTCTTCATGACAATAGGGCTGGAAACATAACGGTGTCCGCTGTGACGGATATCCCTACCAGCTCGGGTCTCGGATCATCCGCCGCATTGTCATCATCGATCGCGCTAGCCGTGAGGAGACTCTTCGAAAGGGACGTAACGGAAGAGGCCATTGCCAACGATGCGTTCAACGCAGAATGGTTCGCACAGGGTCGTGCTAGTCCGATAGATACGTCAACATGTACACACGGAAGAGGTGTCGCCATAAACAACCCCGTTGACATGGGTAAGGCCCTATGGAAGATCTCCAAAGGGGGCAACACATGGAACGTTACAGATATCGATGTTCCGGACATGACATTCGTCGTAGGATACACGGGAATCTATGCACCCACAGGTCCGATCGTGGAGAAGGTCCGCAAGTTCAAGGAACGTAACGGTTTCGCAAAGGACATCATCGACGAGATGGGGCTGATCGCACTCCTCGGATTGAATGCCATAAGAAGGGGAGATAAGGAGGACCTTGGAGAGATTATGACCCGTAATCACAAACTGCTCTCGATCCTTGGTGTATCATGCAAGGAACTCAACAAATTGGTCAATGCATCCTTACCTCACAGTTACGGTGCCAAACTTACCGGATCCGGCGGAGGGGGCAGTATGATCGCCCTCACCGATGAACCAGAAGCAGTTTGTGAGGCGATTCGTCTCCATGGCGGGACACCTATCGTGGTCCATACAGAGACGGAGGGCGTAAGAGTGGAGAACAACGTGCCCAACAACGGAACGTTCCCTCTGGAACTTTAAATCCAAAATACTTTTATGGGGGATGAACCCCCAAATGTGTTTCAGATCAGGTCCTCGAATCCCTCTACGACCTTGGGGAATTTCTCCTTGATGGCCTTGAGAAGGTTATAGACATTGACCTCGTCGATGTTCGCGGTGGAGATGAGCTTTACGACCTCGTCGATGGTCTCGTCATCAAGCTCCGCAAGCCTTTCCTTAGCCATCCAGTTCCTGTAGAGCTTGTCCTCCATCCTGTCGCGCCACATCTTCTCATATGGCTTCAATGCAGCCTTGGAGAAGTCACCGGTCTTGGCACACTCCACGAGGACCTTACCGGCATACATACCGGACCTACATGCATGACAGATTCCGCCACCGGTAAGAGGATCGATGATCCTTGCCGCATCACCTACGAGGACGATGTTGTCAGCGGTCGTGTCATCAAGACCGGGACAGGTGGATACGAATCCTCCTACGACCTCGACGATGGAACCCTTGGCGAGTCCAGGGGTCTTAGCGATGTATTTGTCGAGATAGTACTTTGCATCGGCATTACCTGTGCATTTGGATCCCATAACCCCGATACCGACATTGGCCACGCCCTTTCCCTTGGGGAAAACCCAAACGTATCCTCCGGGCGCATCCCCTCCGATGATGAAGTCACAGTAATCCTCTTCGATATCGATGTTCACCATCCTGTACTGTATACAGGAGTCGATGTCCGTGAGTTTACAATTGGTATCGATACCCGCCCATCTGCCGACCTGGGACTCGTATCCGTCAGCTGCAACGATACATTTGGCATATACCTCGAAATCTTCGCCGAACTGGTTACCTTTGACTCCCACAAGTCTCTCTCCGTCCTTGATGACGCCGGTGACACCTGCACGCATCATGATCTTAGCACCGGCCTCCGCGGCCTTCTCTGCCAATGCCTTGTCGAAAAGATGCCTCTCCAGAACGTATCCGACCTCGGAACCTGCTTTGCTCTCATCCAACTGGAACTTGAATCCGCTGGGGGATCTGATGATGGCTCCCTTCATGTCAGCACATATCCACTTGGGATCCGGTTCGATACCGACCTCTGCGAGCCATTTCTTAGCAACACCTTCGGCACATCTCAATGGTGCACCGATCTCTGCCTTCTTCTCAAGAAGGATGACGTCGAGACCGCCTTCGGCGGCATATCTCGCGGCCATGCTTCCTCCCGGACCTGCACCGACGACGACAATGTCGCAGTCATATCTCTTGACCATATTCAGACCTCCTTGGAAAGTGCTGCGACAGGACAGATTTTGACACATCTTCCACATCCGTTGCAAAGCCCGGCATCGAATTCCAGGACGTAATCGTTCAAATATATCGCATTCTGCGGACAGGAACCTACGCAACCTCCGCAATGAAGACACTTATGATAATCTACCTTCATGACATCACCTCAAAGATCGGGCCTCTGGTCCTCCGGAACGATAAGAGCATCCTCGAGTTCCTTGGCCTCTTTCTTGTGCTTCTCCTTCCACTCTGCAATTGGTATGGAATACTTCGCTTCGATCTCCTGACGATATTCAGGACCGGAATTGTATGCACAGAACGGGATGACACGCAGATCCGGCGTAGCATAGTGGATCGCACAACGCTCCACCCTCTGAATGTCGTAATTGTAAGAATCCTGGAAATGCATACCGCCAATGAACATGGTCCTCCATGAGAACTTGGCCAATGTCTTCTTGGAATCATCGCTGAGAAGACTCCTGATGAGTTTCTTGAAATCAGCCTTGGTCATCCCATCGGGAAGTCCGGATTCGATGATGCACTTGTCCACTAATCTCAACACCTTGATGGCGTATAGTTTCTTGAAAAGTGCCTTATCCACCTTGTCGCCGAGTTTGACCATACCATGATAGAACTTGTCCACATCGATGAACTTGGGGATGGGTGTGATCCTTCCATCATCACCCTTGTAAAGGTAAGTGGCGATTCCACAGTGCGGATGCACCGTGAACGTCACCTTGCTCTTACCCATGAGCTGAGAGATCATGTTGGAAACCGGTGCGACGATCGGTACTGGCCACCAATCATCCTTGTCGGTCCATCCAGTCTGCTCATTGAAGTTATTCACCAGATCGGGGATGGTGAACCTGCCGTTCTCGAGTTCCTCGTTAGTAACCCTACCGGTGAATGCAACTGGTTGGAAGTTCACCCCTCTGACCACGTCCGAATACTCGAAAGCGAATTTGACGATGTCACCCAACTGTTTGTCATTCATACCCTTGACGACGGTTGGAACAAGTACCACGGAGGGATGTTTGGGAAGGGACCTTAGATTCTCCAATACCTGTTTCTTGACATGGAGCATCTTCCTTGCCCTCGCTTGGATGTATACGTCATCGGAGATTCCGTCGAACGAGAGGTACAATGTGTGAACACCTGCTTCGACTGCTTTCTTACAGAATTCGATGTCCCTGAACTCCAGACCGTTGGTAGCCACCTGTACCTGGGCGAATCCAAGTTCCCTTGCCTTCTTGACTATATCAAAGAAACGAGGGTGAATGGTCGGCTCCCCTCCGGAGAACTGTATGGCAGGACATCTGGCAGGTTTCTGATTCCTCAACATCTCCATCATCCTTACGATGGTGTCGAAATCGGGCTCATACACATAACCTGCTGAATTCGCCTCTGCGAAACAAATGGGGCAGGTCATGTTACACCTGTTGGTCAGATCGATGTTACAGAGGATCGTGGTGGTCTTGAGATCGACATGATTCCCACCGATCATGATCCTGACATTATCATCATCGGAAGTGGTGTCATCCTCATTGTAGACCCCCATTCCATCCATACCATACTTCTCGGCACGGAGATAGAACTCGGTGTCGGACCAAATGAGACTGTCAAACTCGCCGTGCTCAGAACACGTCTTCTTAGCAAAGACCTTCCCATCCTTATCGTAGATCTCCGTCTCGAGGACCTTTCCACATTCGGGGCAGATCGATTCGGTCTTTCTTGGAAGACCTGTCGGGAGACCGTACTTCTGTGCTGTTGCAGGCATGTTGTCCCTTCCTTTATGTAATACCTGACAAAGCCTATCGAGAAATATAAAGGGTTGCACTTATGCGACAATTCCGTTAACAGGCTACTGTTAGCTTCCGATTTATATTCTCATTGACAACGGATTCCATTTTATGATCAATAATGGAAGAAACAGGTCCAGAAAAGGACAGATGCCAATGGCCATGATCGCCGTTGCACTCCTGATCTCCGGTTCTTTCTTCTGCATAGTGACAAAGAACATCGAGGAATCCACAAGGAACTCTGAATCCCTTTCGAACGAGATCGATGCTCTTGATGAAGAAATGGACCGTACGATCATGCAGATCGAAGCAGACCTTGGAAACATCGTTTCCAACCTTAGCGACGTACCGGGTTCGGTAAGTGACGATACAACGACCGAATCGCACAACCTCCTTGATATCTCGAGAACATTCGACAAGGAGTACAGGGAGATGTTCGATACGAAATACCCAGCATTCAATCGCGGAGTAACCGCAGATGTGATCTCCCATGACATCTGGCTCACGATTGAGTCCATGAGACTCGGGACCGAAGGTTCCGGGATCAATGACACGAAATCCGCATTCCTCCGTGCTATCGGAACAGTGACCATAGAATTCTCCACTGAATCGACAGGGACCCTGAAGACGTTCGAAGTATCGGCAGATGCGACCTCATGTCTCCCTCTTGTCATCGAATCCGCTACGGAGTTCGAACTGTCCATCGAAGGTGCGAACTCCGCACTCGCACAGATGGTGGACTACCAACTGTCTGCACTGGTACAATCCAGGATCCTCAACGGGTACGGGGCGATGAACATCGGAGGTTCGAAGAGCGTAGAGGAACTGATAACGGTCAGGGATGTTCAAAAAGCCGTACGTAACGCACTGGACATCATAGAGACGATGAAGTTCAGGTGCAACGGATCCGGAAATGAATCATTCCTAGGTATGAGCCAGATCGATATCGCGGAATATTTTGTAGCAGAGGACGGTGTGGTAAAATTCGACCTCGGTGCGTTCTATGGCCAGGCGATATACTCCAAGATCGATGAGTATGCGCTCAGCTGGATGGAATATCTCGGAACGGATTTGGTATTCGAAGCGATTGACGGTCTGAACGATTTTTCACGTGACATAGCCAAAGGTGTCGTGAAATTCATCCTTAACAAGGATATCGATAAGGACAAGGCCATCGACCTCATATCGAAATGTATGCAGGAGGTCGGTGCGGTCAACGACCTCAAAATAATCGCCCCCGGAACAGTCGAAATAACAGTACCGGACCTGGAATTCACCGTAGATGTCGATGAGGAATCCGTGACCGTGTTCGTAGAAGGATGGACGGAAAAGTACCAGTTACCGGAGAAAAACGTATTGGATTGGGAAGGATGGGGAAAGTTCTACGAAAACTATCGTCATGACAGGAACGCCCTGTTGGAGTCCCTCAAAGGGGTTCTGAAATCCATCGCGATGAACATCGAGGACTCGTGCATCGTGGAATTACCAATCGATTGCTATGATGATGAGAACTACGCCGAAACCATCAAGAGCATGCTCCACTCCGCAATCCAGGATTGCAATGCCATCTTCGAAGAGAATGTGAGGAAAGAATCTGGCTCCTGTGAGTTCACAGACCCGTTCATGTCAACAGCATATGATTGCATCAAAAGGAACGCGTATGCCATATTCGATTTGCCAGAGGTGACGGATGACATCAGATATGCGTTCATGACCTCATGTAACAACAAGGTATCAGAGTACAAGGAGCTAAGCGAATACCGTACGAAGGTCATCGAGGAGATGTACCTCAAATCGAACATAAACTCAGCCTTTCTGACGTACATGAAAATCATTGACGACCAGGTCATGAAGCTCGAAAGTATGAATAGGGCTATCCATGACAACAGCAACATAATCATCGAATGTCTTGCATTCGCGATCGGAAAGGTCCTTGAAGCTACGATCATAGGGGACATCGTCAAGAATCAGATGGATGACCTTGCTGACAGGATAATAGAATCCGTGGAATCGGAACCGATTTTCGATGTCATGGAACTGCCCGAGGAAGAGTCATTCGAACTCACCGACGGATTGTCAGGAAAATATGTGGAATCACTGTCCATAGTGGACGAGACGGACCTGAGAATCGACCTTGTCAGCCCTCTGCACAATGATTCGAAGAACATTCACTACATCGGTTTCAAGAACTGGGGAAAGGTCGTGTTCTCCGCAACGTATGATGTTAAGGTCTCAGGAAAGATAGATTACACCATCACATCCTCGAATGAGATCACTGGATCGGTGGACTCATACGACTCGATATACTATGGTTCATCGGACATAGACTTCTTCCTGGAGATCCCGTGTATCAGCGGATGGGAACTCGCAGGGGTACATTACAAGAAGAGCAACACTCTGCTCAACGATGTATGGACCAAGGTATTCGAGATCATTCAACCGATCCTGGATGACCTCATGAGGATATTCAGGGCGATCAAGGACCTGGAGAACATATGCAGCAACATCATGTTGGAATTCGGCAACAGGATCAATGACATGCTGACCATGGTGTACGAGATAGTGACCATACCTCTGGAGATCCTCCAAAATATGGTTGCGACCTATCTGCAAGACCTATTGAGGAACATAGGTCTTGAATCCATGTGCTTGGCACTGGATGGTCAGAAGATCACTTTCAGAGTCTTCGATGCAGAGATTACCATCGAGACCGATCTCAGAACTGCGTTCAAATCCACCAAGGAGATAGTTAAGGTTACGATCTCCAAGGAGGTCATGGGCATATCCACGACCGCATTCTGTCAGATCGGAAAGAAAGGCGACGATTCGTACAAGGTACTCGCAGGAGGCAGTGCAGAGGGTGACGATTGGAAGTTCTCCGTGGATCTGGATCCCCTCCTGTCATCAAGGCCGTACTATGTCAGCATAAGCGGCAATGTCAGGGGGATCGAGTACAGTGGCACCTTGCCCGAGCACGTGGAGTACAAGAAGTTGGAGGTTGCAATCTCTGATGTCCCAGGAATAGGGGATCTGCTGTCCAATATACCCACGCCGATTCCTGGGGTCAGCTGTTCCATCGATGCCGGAGCGTATCTGAAATGCAATCTACCGATTAAGGACGGATTGGTCATCAATGAAGTGGAACTCAATCCCGCAGGCAACGATGCGGGTAACGAATGGGTGGAACTGTATAACAACTCCGACAAGGTGATCGATCTGACCGGATACGTCCTCAGTCCGGAATCTGGAGGGCAGAAAGCCTACACCATCGAGGACGAGGTCATCGGTATCAAAGAGCACCTGATCATCGAATTCCCCAAACAGACACTCAACAACGGGCCGTCAAAAGGGCTCAAGGGGGAGAGGGTCACACTCTACAACACATACGGAGAGGTAGTGGATTATACGGACTGGCTCACCGACTCGGAGAACAACGAGTTCACAAATCAACGTAACACCGATGCATATGTGGATTGGGGATTCAACAAGAGATCGCCCGGAGGTTCCAACGGTGAGAACTTCGCGATGCCCAAGCTCTCCACGGCAACATTGGTCGATTACATGATCGATATCGTGCCAGAGGTCCTGACGAAGATGGGCGGTAAGATCACAGACACCGAACAGATGATGGAATTCGTCGAAACGGTTATGGCAGAAATGTTGGAGAGGATCATTGACACCATAGCGAATGGTATCGTGGAGGCATACCTGTTCATCGATCTGGCATTCAAGGATTACACCGGATCGTTGGGTCTTGGTATGAAGGTCATGCTGGGTCTTGATTCGGAGATAGTTGGCGACACACTGAGATACATAGCTTCGATGATCCCCATGATCGGAGAGCACATCAACAACCCCATGGGCATGACCATGGAGAGGATCATGATGGATGACATCTATTTCCGCATCGTCACATACATGGGAATCTCCGCACCCAAGTTCATGAAGCTCCCCGGGGACACACCGGAGATCAATGCTGGTCTGTCACTCAAGTTCAACCTCTCGGCGATATCGTCCGTGTTCAGACCGGACGGCGAGGGAAAGGGATGGAGAGCGGAGGCGGGACTCGTCCTAGAGGATGTGCCAGTCGGCGGTATCCCGCCACAGTTCAAGGCCAAGGAATACTACGATCATGACCTCTGGCTCATAAGGATGTCGTTCTCCAAGGCGGCATATGACGAGGGGGCCTGATAACCAAGGGTCAGCTTTATCTATATGCGCGCGCTCTAAGACGTATGGCCGAGAAGACATACAGAGTCCCAACCGTACTATCAGCGGATGAATTGATGGACAAAGCGTTCCACAGAGCATCAAAGATCACGATCTCAGGAGCGAATGCCCTGGATTCTGTGAAGAAGACCACTCTTGCGAAGGTATCCGCAGTCGGGGACATCATCAAGGACACTCTCAACGGATACGTGAACAAGTTCCCCAGATTCGAGAAGGAAGAGGATTTCCTTCCCGAACTTGTGGATCTCGTCATCGGTCTCGACCCTTATAAGAAGTCCCTCGGAACGGTCAAATGGGCGGCCAACCGTACCGATAAGCTCACGAACGAGTCACTTAGGAACATCAGACGCAGCAAGGATCCGGAGATCATCAAGGGCGTCAGAGCCCATTTCTACGGACGCATATCCTCTCTGCTTAAGCAGATCGCCAAGGATCTGCTGTTCCTTCAGGACTGCAAGAACAAGTTCAGGAAGTTGCCTTCTATCGAGTCCGACATCGCGACCGTCGTCGTTGCAGGATTCCCCAACGTAGGAAAGAGCAACCTCGTCACGGAACTCTCCACGGCAGCACCTGAGATCGCACCATATCCGTTCACCACCAAGGGAATCATCGTCGGACACATCGAGGATGAATGGAGGAAGTATCAGATCATCGATACCCCCGGACTCCTGGACAGGGAACTGTCCGAACGTAACGATATCGAGAAACAGGCCATCCTTGCACTCAAATATCTGACCCATGTGATGCTCATCGTCATGGATCCTTCTGAGACCTGCGGATACAGTATGGAGAAGCAGATCGCACTCATGGAATCCCTCAAGAAAGGATTCGAAGGTGTCCCGATCATCGTCGCCGAAAGTAAATGCGATATCATGAAGACCGGAAACCCGGACAGACCATGCTTCTCCGCACAATCCGGTGAGAACATGGAGGCCCTCCGTACCGCTGTCATCACCGAGCTCAGGAAGATCAGACTCCAGCAGCCGGAAGAGGACGTAGATGCCTGAACTGGTCTACAGCGACGAAATGGGCGAGTATTTTAAGAAACTCGCCGAGGACAATGAGATATGTTACGACATAGCTCGTAAAGCAAGACGCTTGGGCAGGGACCCGGAAACGAAGGTGGAGGTCCCGCAAGCGGAGGACCTTGCATCCAGAGTCGAGAAGCTTCTGAAGGACTATGACGTCAAAGGTATTGCGGAGACCATCAGGGAACTCACTGACAAGTACAAGAACAGAGAGCTGGTCTCCCTGTATGTGGCCAAGGAGATGGCCAAAAGGGACATGGGTAGCAAGGAGAAATCCTTGGACACCGCGATCCGTGCAGGACTTGCCGTGCTTACCGAAGGAATCCTTGTCGCACCGCTCGAAGGTCTTGCAGACACGAAGATCGGAATCAACGAGGACGGTACCGAATTCGTGGACCTGGTTTTCGCAGGACCCATCCGTGCCGCAGGAGGTACTGCTCAGGCGATGAGTGTCCTCCTTGCAGATGTCGTGAGGACGGAGATCGGTATCGGTGAATACAAACCCACACAGGCGGAGGTCGACAGGTTCATCGAAGAGATCCCGCTTTATAAGATGTGTCAGCACATCCAATATTCCCCATCTGCCGATGAGATCCAACTCATCGTAGGAAGGTGCCCCATCATGATCGATGGAGAGGGTACGGAAAAGATGGAACTCTCTGGATTCAGGGATCTCCCGCGTATCAAGACCAACCAGGTCAGGGGCGGAGCGTGCCTTGTCGTGGCAGAGGGAATGTGTCAGAAAGCCAGTAAGTTACAGAAACACGTCAAGAAACTCGGACTCAAGGGATGGGAATTCATGGACGAATACCTCTCCATGAAAGGTGCTGCGGTAGCTACGGATTCAGGACCAAGGTCCGTGCATCCTTCCGAGAAATACCTGAAGGACATCGTTGCAGGAAGGCCCATCTTCGGACACCCCAGCAGAGTCGGGGGCTTCAGATTGAGATACGGACGTGCGAGGACCGCGGGGTTGGCATCCCTAGCATTCTGTCCTGCGAGCATGTACATCATGGACGAGTTCCCTGCATTGGGGACCCAATTGAAGATCGAAAGACCTGGAAAGGCATGTGTCGTCACACCGTGTGATGAGTTGGACGGACCCATCGCAGTCCTGAACAATGGAGACCTGGTACAGTGTCAGACCTCACAAGTGGCCAGCGAGACCAGGTCCGATGTGTTCGAGATCACAGACAACGGAGAAGTGCTCGTCCCGTTCGGAGAATTCTGTGAGAACAATCACTTCCTGGTTCCGAGCGGATATCCTATCGAATGGCACGTACAGGAGATAGAGGATGCTTTGAAACCACTGCCTAAGGATTGGAAGTGTTCAACATTCACGGGAGAGATGACGGAAGAGATCATCACTTATGCGAATAGGTTGAAACTGCGTCTACTCAACGAGGGGGTTTGCAAGGATGGAAGTGTATCCATCAGCGTCTGTAAGGATACGGATACGTTGAGGAAGATCGGTGCGGACTACTCCCTGAAGGACGGAGACATCGTGATCCCCGAAGATGTTGCCAACACCATCCTCTTGGATCTGATGATTGTCCGTGATGGCGATGAGCTCATTCAACTGAAATGGACCCCTCCGGAACCTGTGCTCAACTGGAACGCTCTGGGGGACATATACAGATCCGATATTCGCGGACGTCTGCTCATCGGATCGATGGCATGCATCGATGGTAAGATCATCACCATAAAGAAGGATAAGAGGACATTGGAAACGATAGGCGTATCGTTCAAGGAAGATGAGAATAAACTCACGATCGATGATGATAGTGCCAAGAAATTACTTTCGGACCTCGGACTCCGCATGGAGGACAGTCTCATAACCGAATCCGATACGGAACGTACGGATGAGCTGAATTGGTCCGGCATGGGTGCCATAACACGCAATATATGGGCGGAAATGACACTCGATGGAAGGGACATCTCCTTCTCCGGAGGGACCTTGTCCTTCCCGCAGGAATATGCCACACAATTGGATCTAATAGGCATGGAGTACATCGATATCGAAGGTAGACTTCGCCTCAGTGTGAACAACACCGTTCTACTCCTATCCGATATGAAGATCAAGTTCGATGATTCCGAAGGCAGACTGATACAATACGAGGATAAGGCCCCGGAACCTATGCTCAAATGGAAGAAGGCCGAGAAAGCCAAAGAGGATTGGAGCTCCAGGATCCTATCCGGAAAGATCGGATTCGATGAGAACAGGATGATCGTACCATCCGATTCCGAAAGGGCGCTGATATCACTGAACATCCCATACGAGGTGGAGGATGGAAAGATCGTATTGGAATCCGCTGATACGGTCCTAAAGGACCTCGGATTGTACCGTTACAAGAAATGGATCAAACAGATCCTTCCGGACGATTGGGAACACCCGACATACGAGAGGGCAAAGGAGATGTCGGCAGAACTCGGTATCCCGCTACATCCCGATTACAACCTATTCTGGTCCGACGTACCAATCGAGTCTCTGAAGGCACTGAGATCCTATGTGCTCGAACACGGAACTGTGAAGGATGGCGTTCCTGTGATCCCGATCAATGAGGATACGATCGCGTTGTCCAACATAGGAGTCCAATTCTCATACCATGCAGGTAACATACGCCTGGATCTATCCACCACTAAGACATTCCTTTCCGATCTTGGACTCGCATACGATCCCGATACGGACGTTGTGAACGAAGTAGGAATCACGGACACTACATATGATTGGTCAAAGACGTCCGATGAGTACAGATCCAGGATACGTGATTCTCTGATCTCATCCGATGAATCGTATTATCATATCAAGGGAAAGCTTGTCACATTCCCATGCAATGGGAACAAGAGGACCTTGGAGACCCTCGGTGCCCTTCACACCGTGAGGGATGGAACGATCAATATCGACAAGAGATATGGGCTCCCGTTCCTAGAATGCCTCGGACTGTCCATATCCGACGACTCCATCGTATCGATATCCGAATTCGATGGCGAGACATCACTCGAAGCCGTATCCTCCGCACTTGGAATAGAGGTACGTGCGAGAGCGATCACGAGGATCGGTATGAGGATGGGAAGGCCGGAAAAGGCCAAGGACAGGAAAGGCGCACCCATCCAACATGGAATCTTCGGTACCACTAATAAATACAATACCAAGAAGGACATCGTTGCTACCGTGGATGATATCAAAAGGATGTCGTCCAATAGCAAGAAGGTCACGGGCATATCCCCAGTCATGGGTAAAAGAGTGTGCCCAAGCTGTGGCCTGCCAACATTCCGCACCTGGTGCAGATCGTGCGATGCACACACCATACCCGATAAGATGGAGGGCGTGAGAGACCCCATAGATGTGGACATCTGCAAGGAGCTGGATGCGGCTGTGGAACTCCTTGGTGTTCGCAGACCGCCAGAGGTCAAGGTCGTGGAAGCACTCACATCCAAAGGCAAGGTGCCGGAACCCATCGAGAAAGCGATCCTCAGACAGATCTATGACCTTGGAGTGTACAAGGATGGAACAATACGTTTTGATATGAGCGATATTCCGCTGACTCACTTCAGACCGAGGGAAGTCAGTATGAGTATCGAACAGGCCCATGCACTTGGGTATGTTCACGATATGGACGGTGACCCACTCACCGACCCGGAACAGATGTGCGAATTGAAGGTACAGGATGTCATTCCAAACAGGGAATGTGGAAAGTACCTCGTACAGATTGCCAAGTTCATAGATCATCTTCTTGAGAAATTCTATGGGCTTCCAAGATTCTACAATGTGGAGAAGCCGGAGGACCTTATCGGACACCTGACAATCGGACTTGCTCCGCACACATCTGGAGGTATCCTGTGTCGTATCATCGGATACACCGATGCCAGCGGATGTTATGCGCACCCATTCTTCCATGCATCGAAGAGGAGGAACTGTGATGGTGATGAGGACTGTCTCATGCTACTCCTGGATGGATTGCTCAATTTCTCCAGAGCATACCTCCCGGACAGGAGAGGAGGACTCATGGATGCACCACTCGTTCTTACGACGAGATTGGACCCCAACGAGATCGATAAGGAAGCACAGAACGTGGATTGCCTCAGGCGCTACCCGAAGGCATTCTACGAAGCTGCGATGGAGATGAGGGATGCCAAGGATGTCGAGAAGATCATGGACCTCATAGCGGGCCGTATCGGCACGATATATCAGTACGAGGGACTTGGATTCACACTTAACACCCATGATATCAATGAGGGACCAAAGCATTCTGCGTACACGACATTGGAGACCATGAGGGATAAGATGGATGGTCAACTCACCCTCGGTAAGAAGATTCGTGCCGTTGACGAGAAGGATGTCGCGATCAGGGTCATCGATAAGCACTTCATGCCGGACATGATCGGAAACCTTAGAAGCTATTCCGCTCAGGCAGTCAGATGTACCAAATGCGGTACAAAATACAGGCGCATCCCGCTTACCGGAAAATGCCTTTGTGGTAATGAACTGACACTTACCGTTCATGAAGCCAGCGTAAGGAAGTACTTGGAAGTATCCAAGAACATCTGCGAGAAATATGGGCTTCCTGAATATACCAAAGAAAGGATCATGGTTCTTGAATTGAGTATGAACTCCTTGTTCAACAGTGACAAGGTCAAGAAGTGCACATTATCGGACTTCTTCTAATCGATTGCCGATACATGTGATAGTATCGGACCATATCGACACATCTAGCGAAGCGCATAGACGCCCACTCATCGATTGGAATTGAACCTGTGTGAGAACTGATCGGAAGTTAAAGTAACAGGGGGAGACCCCCTGTGTTTTCTCAAGAGTTTGGAACGGTCGTATTATGCCTGACCGCGCAGCTCTACAGCGAATGCCTTTGCGTTCTCAGAGAGGATCTCTGCTGCCTTATCCAGGACTTCCTGGGCAGTGAGCGATCCATCCGTCTCGAACTTGAACACGAAGTTCTTATCATCCGCCTCAACAACGACTGCGCCCCTGCTGTTCGCCTTACAGGCACCACAGAAGATACAGTCGAGGGGGCGTGCTGCAACAAGCTTTCCGCCGACATCGTCGAAGACCTTCTTAGGGCAACCTTTGATGACTGCCTTGATGGAGTCTTCGTCGGAGACGTCGTTCTCGATGGAGACCTTGGGGAGGTACTTGTAACCTACACCGTTCGCGACCTGCCACTTGACGTGGGTGCTGGCGGTTCCCATCACAGCGTGGGCATAGATGAGGACCGACTGACGGTCTGTCAGTTCGACGATCGGGATGTTCTCGTCCTTGACCTTGAGGTCAGGGGATCCGAGAGGCTCCATGTCTCCGGAGTATACGGTGCACGGTCCACTCTTCTTCAGGAGATACATGATGGAACAGCTGGGACAACCCTCGCCGCCACATACACAGTCCTTCTGGTAGTTGAAGAGTGAAAGGTCTGTAGGTATGGGAACCATACCGAGTCTGTGGGCAATGATCTCGTCAAACAGGGGGGTGACACTCTCGAACTCCTTTCCGTCAACATCGATGGGACCAAGGTGGAACTCCACCTTGTCGATAGCCATCTTAGGAATGTCGGAAAGCATAGTCCTCCTGAGGGCGTTAGCCATGGAGGGTGTTGAGTCCTTGAGGATGAATTTGCACTTCCTCTCTGCCATCTCGAGTATCTGTATGTCCATAGCCAGACCTCCTCAGACCCTGCGTCCCCTGCGTCCGCCCTTCTTCTTCGTACCGTCGTGAGGTACGGGGGTCACATCCTCGATGCGACCGATCTTGAGTCCTGCCCTGGTAAGGGCACGGATTGCTGCCTGAGCTCCAGGTCCAGGAGAGGTGGATCTGTTTCCTCCGGGTGCACGGACCCTGACGTGGATTCCAACGAACTCCTTCTCCTTTGCAACATCTGCGACACGCTCTGCGGCCCTCTGTGCGGCGTAGGGCGAGGACTCGTCCTTTGCCTGCTTGACGACCATACCTCCGGTTGCCTTGGTGATGGTCTCGGCACCGGTGATATCGGTAAGTGTGATCATGATGTTGTTGTAACTGGCGTAGATGTTAGCGATTCCCCACTTAGGTGATGCCATACTTACTCCTCCTGTGCGTCGGCGTTGTCGTTCTCGTCAACAACCTGTGCGGCCATGTTGGCCTGGTTGATGGCGGCCTGCTCTGCAGAGATTCTCATCGGGTGCATCTCGTCGGTGTAGGGGGATGCGGGGTTGAACTCGATGGTGGACTCCTCGTTCCTGGTGACGATGTAACCGGGGACGGTGACCTTGTGACCGTTCATGAAGATGTGTCCGTGAACGATCATCTGCCTTGCCTGAGTGATGGTGGATGCAAGTCCCTTCTCGTAAACGATGGTCTGAAGCCTGCGTCCGAGGATGTTCTTCTCGGTAAGGGCCAGGATATCGTTGAGGGTTGCTCCCTCGAGGGGGAGGACTCCGATGCGTCCGCACTTGTTGAGCAGTGCATCTGCCTCCTTCTTTGCCTGTGCATCTCCTCCCCTGAGGAGTGCCTGAAGCTCTCTTGCCTGCTTCCTGTAGTTCCTCAGGACGGACTGTGCCTTCCAGACCTCGGTCTTGTTCTTGAGACCGTAGCTCTTAACGAGAACGACCTCTGCCTTGATTCTCTCGCCCTGCCAGGGGTGTGACGGGGTGTCGTAGGATCTGCGTGAAAATTTAGGATCTCCCATTCAAAACACCTCACTTCTTCTTGCTGACACCCATGGTAAGTCCGTGGCGTCCGTTGGACCTGGTCCTCTGACCCCTAACCTTGTGGTGAGTGTCGTGCCTGATTCCGCGGTAACAGCGGATCATTCTCATTCTGTTGATGTCATCCTTCTGGATGATGTCGAGGTCGTTTCCGAGGAGGTGCATATCGCTTCCGGACTCGTAGTCGTTCTGCCTGTTGATTGCCCACTCAGGTGCATACTCGACGTACTTGGTGACAAGCTGCTCGAGCTCTGCGACCTTGTCATCGGGAAGTGCTCCGATCTTCACAGAGGGGTCAACGTTGGCCCTCTTTGCGACGATCTCGGCAACCCTCTTTCCGACACCCTTGATGCTCTGAAGACCGATAACGGTCCTCTTCTGACCATCAATATCGCTGCTTGCGATACGGACGATGAAGTTGAAATCATCATCCTCGGTCTTCTTAGGCTGCATTTCTTTCTTTGCCATTTGTTATTCCTCCGTAAATGTTCCCTCCCTCAGGAGGGAGTGCTCAAGTATCGACATAGCTGTCGACACTCTCAGTTTTCGCTATACAGCGGGTCCTGAGTTTACGTGTGTCGTCGGAACACCTCATCCTTATTAAAGGTATGTAGAGGTCAGAACACAGATAGCCAAAACGATAGGGAATTGAGATAAAAGTGCCGAAGACCGACGGCGACACCTTTCGCATCCAGCAATTCTTCTCCGGAATCCAATCCGTAGGATCTTCGACCGATGTCGATTCCTTTCTTCTTTCTTCAATTCACACTCATTTCTTCACAAAATTGAGCCGGACCCGGACCGGTAATTTCCGGGAAATCTACCAAGGAGTAGTGAACTAGAATGGCAGGAGTAAAGAGTATTATATCTGCAGAAATGGGAACACCGAAAGAGACCGTTAAGGTCGAGCGTAAGACCTTCGTCAGTATTGCATCCGGAGATTTTCGCGTAACTTTCGGAACCATAGCATGGCCGAACGAGAATCGTACAGCCCATCAGGATCCTATCGTCATCCTTGAAGGCACCGCATCGAAGTACCTTAACGAGAAGGGGTACAAGATACCGTTCTCTATCGGATCCACTTTTGAGGAGGTCAGAGCTCTAGCCAATGCATTCAATCAGATTGCTGATCTGATGGAAAAGTATGGAGTAGATGTCAAATCAGATACGAAGGTGGTTTCGGATACTGCGGCCGCT
>JAFVZR010000113.1 GCA_017508065.1 Candidatus Methanomethylophilaceae archaeon | reverse complement strand
GAGATGAAGCCCGCAGAGGTCAAGACCGAGGACTACGTCAAGGAGAAGCACGTCCCCTACATCGAGAGGGTCGATGGAGGTGTCCTCGTGAAGGTCGGTAAGGAGACCGCACACCCCATGGCCGACGATCACTACATCGTCTACATCGAGATCTGTGCCGACGGTGTCCTCATGAGGAAGTACCTCAAGCCCGGTGATGCACCTGAGGCGTTCTTCGCCACCGATGCAAAGGAGATCCGTGCCTGGGAGTTCTGCAACAAGCACGGCCTCTGGAAATCCAACCAGTGAAGGTAAATCCGGGTGCAGGGGGATTGGAGCCCCTGCACCCATAAACACCGTTATTTTTCATCTATCCGATCAGTCGAATCGTTCGGGATCACCGATTCCACCGACAGGGCTTTCGATCTTCCGATGTTCAGATATATACCCTCAATCGGATTCCAATCATCAACTGAGGGAGTGCATTCAGATGGCAGGTACAACTGGAGCGGATAACGGACCCAAGGCCAAGGCGCGTCATGAGAAGATTGCCAACGAGAGGAAGGAGGCTCAGATCAAGGCCAAACAGAAGGTCGAGGACGATCGTTGGAAGGTCAGGTTCGCCGAAGAGAGACGCAAAGAGGAGATCAAGAAGCTTCCGCGGGAGGAGAGGGCCGAAGCGAAGAGGCAGCTCAAGGAGCAGATCCGTCATAGGAAAGCCGTCGAGAGGGAGCAGAAGCTCGCCCGCAGGGCGGAAGAGCAGGCCATAGCCGAGAAGGAGAGGAAGGAGGCCCAGATGAAGGCGGCGGGCATCGTCGCCCACGAGGAGCAGAAGGTCGAGGAGGCGATACAGGCATCCGAGAGGCAGGAGGGCATCGAGGAGATAGAGGTGGAGCAGATCGCCGAAGAGGTCCAGGAGGTGCTGGATCCGACCCCTGCGGAGGAGGGTGTCCCGGGAGAGATACCCGTGGACGAGGTTCCCGTCAAGACCGTCAGAAAGTCCGAGTGAGGGTTGCATCCGGATCGATTTTAACCCCCTTTACATCCGACCGTCCCGAAAACGGCCATTTTCGATGCTGGACGGTCGGGGCCCGATGGCCCCTCTTAAATATCAAAACCCCTTGCGAAGCTCCGTGGTAAATGGTACGCTTTCATCTGAACAAAGGATGAAACAAGCGGCATCAATGGACGCCGCAAGTGTCATCGAGGAATACAACAGTCGGCCCGAGGGTCACTTCAACGAGGAGATAACCACGTCCCGTATCCAGTACGGGAAGAACGAGGTAACCAACCGCAACAAGCATGCGGTCCTCAGGAGATTATACCGCTCATTCGCGAACGTATTCATAATCGCTTTAGCAATTATCGATATTCTTTGGATGGTTCTTGAACCGGACATAATCTACTTCATCATTCTTACTACACTGATTCTCGTCAGTGGTACAATGACGTTCATCCAGGAGACCCGCAGCAGTAAGGCGGCGGCCAAACTGGTGAACATGGTTACTACGATCATCACGGTTCGCCGTGAGGGAATGGAATCGGAGATCGATTCCAAGGAGCTCGTCGTGGGAGACATCATCATCCTCGATACCGGCGACATGATTCCTGCAGATGTCAGGATAATAAGTTCCAACCATCTCAAGGTCGACCAGTCCGCACTCACCGGTGAGTCGGGCGGTGTGACCAAATATGCGGACGTCAGGAACTGCGATGGCAGCATCCTCGGATGCGACAACCTCGCCTTCGCGGGAACGAACGTAGTGGGCGGTTCCGCCGAGGCAGTCGTCATCGCAGTCGGTGACGAGACCATCTTCGGTTCCATGGCGGAGAAGCTCACCCGCAAGAAGATAGCAACCACCTACGACAAGGGTAGCAAGGCCATCGTCAGCGTTCTTCTGAAGCTGATGGTCTACATGGTCCCCCCTGTATTCATCATCATGCTCGCCAAGGGATACCTCAACGATGGCGGGTTCACCTTCGACAACGTCATGGAGGCCGTCCTGTTCGCACTGACCTTGGCGATCGGACTGATGCCCGAGATGCTGGCCACAATCGTGTCCACAAACCTGGCCAAGGGTGCCATAGACATGTCGAAGAACAAGGTCATCGTCAAGGATGTCACCTCGATCCAGAACTTCGGTGCGATGGACGTCCTCTGTTCAGATAAGACCGGTACCCTGACACAGAACAGGATATCTGTCGAGACCTGCAACGATGTGTATGGCAATCCGAGCAGCACCGTGGAGCTGCTGTCATGTCTGAACAGCAGGAACCTGAAATCAGCAACCAATCAGATCGATTGGGCCATCGACGAGTATGCGGAGGAGAACCTCGACACCGATGAGCTCGACAGCTACGAGTTCGTCGGGGACGTGCCCTTCGATTTCATCAGGAGGAGGTCCACCGTCGTCGTCAAGAAGGACGAGGATGTCAACATGATGATCACCAAGGGTGCCATCCCGGAGATCCTCTCCATATCCACCGGCTATCTCGATGCCGACAGGAACATCCAGCCCCTCAATCCCCAGATGGAGAACGAGATCCTCGGTCTCGTCGAGTGGTACAGCGCCAAGGGAATGCGTGTCCTCGGTATCACCCACAAGTACATCCCCCGTGGAAAGGACTCGTTCGATTCATCCGATGAGTCCGACCTCATATTCGCAGGATATGTCGTCTTCACCGATCCCGTGAAACCCAGTGCCAAGAAGGCGATCGTCGAGATGAAGGAGTACGGAATCGATGTGAAGGTCCTCACCGGAGACAACGAGTACGTTTCCCGCCATGTCTGCGAGGAGATTGGAATCGATGCCTCCTCGTTCCTCGTCGGTCCCGAGATCGATGCCATGTCCGATGACGAGCTCAAGGAAGCCGTAGAGAAGACGAGCATCTTCGCACGTCTGAATCCCGACAACAAATCTCGTATCGTTCTTGCTCTCCGTTCCAACGGACACACCGTGGGACTCATGGGCGATGGTATTAACGATGTCGTCGCCATGAAGAACGCGGATGTCAGTATCTCCGTCGATACCGGAACGGATATCGCCAAGGAGACCGCAAACATGATCCTCCTCGAGAAGGACCTCGGCATACTCAAGACCGGTGCCATCGAGGGAAGGAAG
>JAFVZR010000112.1 GCA_017508065.1 Candidatus Methanomethylophilaceae archaeon | reverse complement strand
TTGTCCGCATGGATGATGATGAAACGCGGTTGCCGTGTTTGGGTGGATTCCGACGACGAGACCCTCAATCTATATGACCCGGCATTGAGGGTCATCGGCCCTGAGGATGAGGAACTACTTCATAACAAGGAGATACTGGGTCATGTGATGGGTATGTCGATCTCACAGTTCGACGCATCCGCGTTGATAGGTCGTCTCCCTACGTTCACACCCACTATCGGCATGACCGATGCCGAAGTCGATGATATGCTGATGCGCGTCAAGACCTCGACGTTCTGATGTGCCAGCGAACAGTACGTCGTTGATGTGTGACGACGTCGCTCGTTATATCGATATTATGGATTCAGAAATGTGCGGCCAATAAAGGCCGCAAAAAGGTTTAAAGAGCTGGTTTTCAGGCTTACTTAGCCCTTCTTCCGTTTGCTCTGATGGAAGGCCTGTTCTTAACAACACCCTTACCCTTCTTGTCGAGACCGCGTCCCTTCTTTCCTGCGGAGGTCTTTCCGCGGTAGACACGGCCGCTGTGGGCGTTGTCACAGATCCAGTTGATCTTGGGATCTGCCTTGATGACGGGGTGGTGGGGATCGACCATGATGATCTCGAACCACTCGTTCTGTCCATCCTTTCCTACCCAGTAGGAGTTGAGGACCTCAAGGTTGGGGTATCTCTTCTGAGCCCTCTCCTCAGCCATTCTCTGAAGGCTCTTGCCGACAGTGATAGCGAGGATTCCCTTTCTCTTTGCTCTCCTTCCTGCCTTGATCTGCCTCTTCTGGAAGGATCCCTTTCTGACCCTTCCCCTGACGAGGACGTATCCCTGCTTGGCTTTGTAACCAGCGTTTCTAGCCCTGTCGAGCCTGGTAGGCCTCTCAATGCGGATGAAGTTCTCCTCTCTCCTCCAGTCGATCCTCCTCTGCTTGTTGAGGTCTTTCAGGTAGTTGGTAGAGGGTACCTTCCATGCGTCAGCAATGTACGAATACATGCTCTTTCCCCTGATGCGGGGCTGCTGCTGTGTCTCATCGGACATATAAATCACCTATACGGATTCGCCTTTCGGTACATTTCCGACGGAACTTTTGTTCCGTAAGAATGTGTTAGACTGGATTCCTATATAAAGCTGACCTAACACGAAATGGATGGTTGTAGAGAGATTGATAATCCAGAAAGGGATGTATGTCCATGGCACCCAGCTATGAGGAGCTCGGTCACGCTCTCGAGAATTTCATCAAAAAGAATGTCGAAGGGAAGAGTGTTGGCGTGGCATTCTCCGGAGGCATGGATTCGGGGATCGTGGCTGCCGTAGCGGCCAAGTATGCAAGGTCGGTCACATGTTACACATGTGGCGTTGATGATGCCTTCGATGTACAGGCGGGCAAGGAACTTGCGGATAAGCTCGGACTCCCATGGGTGCATTGTAGGATCGGTGAGGACAACATCGAGGATACCATACGCGAACTCATTGGTGCCACCGGCGTGAGCGATCCGTTCACCATATCCTATGAACTCCAACTGTTCACAGTATGCAGACGTGCCGACGAGTCCATCATACTCACCGGACAGGGATCCGACGAATATTTCGGAGGATGCGCCAGATCCGTGAACGATGATGATTCCGAATACGAGGCGGTTCTGAACTGGGGCATCGAGAGATTGATGAAGGTCTCGGTACCATGCGAATTGTCCATCGCCAAGAACTTCGGAAAGAGATTGGTCTATCCGTTCCTGGACGAGGAAGTCATCAGATGCGTGAAGATGATCGATCCAGAGATCCTTAGACCGAAGACGCTTGAGGACAGGAAGGCAGTGTTGAAGGAAGTGGCCACGAACCTTGGATTCCCGATACTTGCGCACCGTACCAAGAAGGCATCACAATACGGATCGGGTACCACCGACCTCATACGCAACGCTGCGAAATCTCAGGGGAAGAGATATAACAGATACATTGCCGGCATCTATGAGAGCATGGGGCTCAGAAATGCCAATCTCCTGCGCGATGCGGCTGTCGATGTGCGTATGGACCCGATCCTAGTCTATGATGCGGAAAATGTCCTGAAGGAACTTGGACTGAGTCATTCCGAGGCCATCGCCAAATTCTATGAAAAGATGGTCCGCGAGAACGGACTCGATTTCTTGAAAAACTGATCAGAAGAAATCCGACAGCTTTGTCATCCTTGGCTTGGACTTACCTGACTTGGGCGCATCACCCGATGGGGATGACGAGCGTGATTCGAAATCCCCTCCGAAGAGCGTGGCCTGTTGGGAACCGACCATCAGATCCTTCTCGTTCCATCCGAACACATCGGTTATCCTGGAAGCGGTCTGTGCGATCCTTTCCGCATAGTACCTATAATCCGGCTCTCCGACGAATGGTTTTCCGCTCACATACGGTTCCACCACCTGAGGGGTCTTCTTGGAATCCGTGACTACCCATGAGACCTTCATTCCGGGTATGAACTCGTAGCCCATGGCCATGAGCTTCTTTGCCGCCTGTACATTCGCCTGCCTGTCGGGATTCTCGTATGCATCGAATTCCTTACAACCGCGGGAAATCACCAACGAGCCTATCGGCACCCTTCCGTGAAGGACGTTCTGAACGGTCTCGCGGACCATCCTCAACGCGGCATCGTTATCCTCGTCCAGGATGTAACCGAACAGTTTGGTCAACATATCGCTCTGAAGATCGAACGAGTCCGAACGTCTAGTCTCGTAACCTCTGATCAGAAGGTCATCCTGTGCAACAGGCCAAACGACACGACCGACGTACCTCTTCTTCTTACCGTGACTGAACAGAGGTTCCAGGACCTTCTCGAATTCCAAGGTGCCTCCGTCGCGGGAGTACTTCTCGGCGAGACCGGTTCCAAAGGTCACGGTCCCATCGAGATCCTTGTTCGGGGATACGACGAAGATCGAATCCGTATCGGAATATATGACCTGACATCCATCGGATTCCAATTCTGATATGATGGATTTGACAGTGTGTCTTGCGAACGCGGTGATGGACGAACCGATCTGTTTATCGGTGAATCTGTAGAACGATGATGCGAACACACCGTAGAACGTGTTCATGATGACCTTGACCGCAGCCTGAAGACCGTCATAGTAATCATGCTCCTCAGGAGTAGATGCGGACTTCATACGCTTCTTGATACTGTCCCTCTCGTCCATCAACTGTTCAAGTATACGGGGTAACAGACCCTCGCGCTTGTCCTTGGAAAGATAACGGACACCGTTAGGTGCTTCGATCTCACCATTGTCGTTCAGAGTGATGAAACAGATGTTCTTCGAGATGATCAATGAGGGGTACATCGATTTGAAATCCAGGACAGATACCCAATGGTAGAGACCTGCGTTCATATCGTGTACGTATCCGCCTTCGATCTGTTCGGTACGGACCATCTTTCCGTTAGGGGGCACCCCAATGGACTCGCGATCGGCTACACGGATCAACAATGAATCCACAAGGGTGGACGTACCGGATGTCAGGACGTCCTCGACCGGTAATTTGGATACGGTCGCAAGATCCATTCCCTTCCTGACCGTTCCGACCGCAAGAAGAATCTTCAATGCCAATTCGGCATCCTTGAAACAGTATTCGATGACCTTGTCCTGGTTGTTGGCCCATTCCTCGTCCATATAACGTGGATCGACGTCCAACTTCTCCTCACCGAGCACCTGGAACGCCACTGCGTTCAATGTCTCCTGCTTCGGCCTCAGTTCCCTCCTGGCGGCCCACCAGGCATCCACGACCAATCTTCCCTTGACCCTCCAGAAACGTTCGGATACGATACGGGGCGTACCTTTATCCCTGCCCCAAGTCAGTGATGCACTGATCCTGTTCAGTTTCGCACGTTCTACGATCTTCTTGATATCGTAATTGTCGATGTTGTAACCGGTTATGACGTCCGGATCCTCACGAAGGATCACGGATGTGAACCTCTCGATGATCTCCGTCTCGGAACCCGTAGCACATTCGCAATTGTGGATATCCCCACTACCATCCTTGATGACGGTACAGATCGTATAAAGGAAATCGTGCCTGACGCTGTTCTCGATATCGAAACTCAGGATCTTCAGTCCGGGGTCGAACGAATCGATGGTGACCGCGGACTCCATCTCGATCACGAGGTCCGTGACATAATCGTCACAATCGATCGTCTTACCTTCGACATGGATACAAGCGCCCAGATCGTGGTCGTACATGAACCTGTCCTGGAAGGATATGTCCGTACCGAGAAGCCTGAATCTGGATTTCAGACGATTCGTGTAATCGCCCATCTTCCAAGGATACTTGATCGATACCTTCAGGGTATTGTGGATACTTCCCTTCACAAGGAGCGGTTTCTCCTCCGCCTCCACGACGTCGGGATCCTTGCGGAACTGTTCTGCCATATCCGGCATCGGATCCACTATGAAGAAATAGGGATGGAATCCATGAGCAAGGATCACCACGGATTGCCTATCCCTGGTCTTCCCGTACAGTTCGATGACTGCCTCGTCATTCCTCGAGGAATACGACGAACTCAGAATCCTCACATCCCATCCCGTCATCACATCACCTGTCTGCGATGATACGGATCACATCCCCGTCCTGAAGGATGTAATCGGAGCCAACGGTACGCTTGGTCTTCGCGTTGACGGCACGGATGAACTTATCCCCCAATTCCGTGTGGACCTTGTATGCGAGGTCCTTTGCGGTGGATCCACGAGGAACGAGGAATGCATCTGGCAGGACGCGTCCGAAGTGGTCGGTATACTTGTTCTCATCCTCCACAGGATAGACGGTAATGAGGTCCAAGAGTCCGAACGCTGCCTGTTCGAGGCACTCCTGGACACCTGTGCCGCCATTCTTCTCCATATTTGCGGCCATGTACTCCAATGCACGTTTCTGACCGTCATTGAGCTTGGTCCCCTCAGGAATGGTGAAGGATTTGTCACCAGGAGTGTATTTCACCAGCCCGCCATCATTGGCCTTCTTCAATGCCAATTCGGTCTCTGCCATCGTGACGACTGCCATATCGGATATGGCACGGACCTTATCCACATTACCCTCGGGTGCGATGTCCGCCTTGTTCATCGCGATGATCATGGGTTTTCCGATCTCCCTGATCTTCTGTGCGAGAGCGAGGATGATGTCCTCATCCCACTTGGTTGGGTCCTCAGGAGGGTTGACTGCCCTCACGGCGGTCTTTATCTGCGCTTCGGTGATGTTCAGCCCTGCAAGGCGTTCATGGAGGATCACTTCGGGCTTTGCACCAGTCATCTTTGCAGTCCTTGCGATCTTTCCGAAACCGTTGTTGATGATCTCTCTGATCCAAAGCTCGATCTCACGCCTAAGGAAGACGACATCCTCGATCGGATCGTGCTCCCCGGGCTTACCGGGAACTCCCTCGATATCGGTGGAACCGCTGACATCTATGACGTTGATCAATGCGTCTGCCTGCCTAAGGTCGTCAAGGAACTGATTTCCAAGACCCTTACCCTGCCATGCGTCCGGAACGAGTCCTGCGACATCGAGGAGTTCTACAGGTATCATCCTCACTCCGTCGACACAACCGGAGTTATGAGGGGTGCATGTGACACCCAGTTCCTTACAGGGACACTTCGACCTTACGTATCCCACACCCTTGTTGGCTGCGATGGT
Source organism: Candidatus Methanomethylophilaceae archaeon (assembly GCA_017508065.1). Lineage (GTDB taxonomy): Archaea > Thermoplasmatota > Thermoplasmata > Methanomassiliicoccales > Methanomethylophilaceae > SIG5. Next base: position 46,675 of record JAFVZR010000112.1, on the reverse strand, counting down.
AGTGAAAGGATAGTTCGCGATCTCCACAGGCGCCATTGTGGCTGCACCGAAGAAGGTCGACTTCCCTACGTTTGGCTTTCCAACGATTCCGATCTGCATACAATCGGAGGTATATCTCGCGCGCACGCTATAAAGGGTACTATTGATATGGGAAATCGGATTAATCGTCCCTCTTGGACAACAGGTAGACAGCGTCGGCCAATTCACCGATCTGCGCAGGAGTCAACTTCTCGACACGGTCATCCATATACGGAACGACGGCATCCTTCGGGATCATACGCGCATTCTTCAGCGCAGTACCGATCTTCTTCCTCCTATGGTTGAATGTGACCTCGGTGACCTTGAAGAAGGTCTTCTCATCGAGTACTTTGAATGGAGCCTCGCGAGGGACGATCTCCACAAGTGCGGAATCGACCTTCGGCTTGGGTTTGAAACGTGATGCGGGAACCGGTTCCAACATACGACAATCCGCTTTGTAGAAGAGGTTGACAGTCAGTCTGGAATAGTCGACGGTACCGACGTCCGCGACCATCCTCTCTGCGAACTCCTTCTGCACCATGACCACCGCCTTCTTGAAATCGTGTTCCAGAAGCTTGAAAATTATTGGTGTGGAGATACTATATGGAAGGTTGCTGACGAATTTATCGAACGGTGGGAAATCCACTTTCATCGCATCGCCCTTGATCAATGTAAGTCTGTCACCATACGTGTTCTCGATATATTCCTGAAGGACCTCGTCCAACTCGATACAAGTGACATCATCGGAGAGTTCGATGAGTTTCGATGTAAGAATTCCGAGACCGGGTCCGACTTCGAGGACCCTGTCTCCTTTAGAAACTTCCGCATAACCGACGTGGCGTTGAGCCACGCGATCATCGGTTAGAAAGTTCTGACCTCTGGACTTGCGAGGGACGATTCCTGTCTCCGCAATCAGTCTGTTGGTCTCTTTTCCGTCCATTTCACACTCATTTAAGGACGAAGAGGTAACGTCTCCTCTCCTGATCCTTGATCTCGAGTATGATGCGCTCGGTCACAAGCTTCTCAGCACCCTTGAGCTGAGGGACCCTTGCGTTGAGATCCTCGAAATCCTTGAAGGTCTCCTTGGCACGCTCTCCGAGGATTGCCTCTGCACCCTTCTTTCCGAGTCCGGGAAGCTCCTCGAGCATATGCTTCTTGAGTGAGATGGGCTGAGCAGTGTTGAAGAACCTAATGAATCTGTCCTGGTTGTTCTTGACGATGGACTCCACGACAGGCTCAAGTTCGCCTGCGGCGAAACTGGTCATGTCATCGATGGAGTTGACACGCCTCTTGACATGGTCGATCTCGGCCCTCTTCGAAGAATCCTTTCCGATGTAGATGCGGTCTCCGCTCATGAGGTTGGCCCCTGTCTTAGGAACCAACTCGAAAAGCTTGAACTCGCTCTCACCGACGGCGTAGCACACAGGCTCTCTTCTTGAGTGATTTGCGTCAGGTCTGCCCTGCGGCAGATAATCTAAAACGTAAGCGTACTCTTCCATAGTATCCCTTCTAGCTGCGTCGACCTTAAAGGTACTTCGCCACTATATCAATAATGCTGTTAATGTCCTCATTCTCCAGGGGAATTCTCTCCTTGGAGAAAATGGCACGAACCTCTTCAGGATACTTGGGAAGACAGTCCGCAACCCTGTATGCAACGTACTCGGGAACGGACTTTGACTGGAAGAAGTCGAGCTGAATGACCTCGGAGACGAGCTCCTCGGTCTGATCAGCATCGAGGACCACGAGTGTCTGAGCGTGCATCAGTGCCGATTTCTGGACTGCGTTGAATTCAATACCGTTCTCTGCCCTCTTCTCACTCTCTGCAGTGAGAATGTCCTTGATCTCTGCCAAACTGATGTATTTTTCCTCAGACATTCGATTTCCCTCCAATTCAGCTCTTGCTCTTCACGAGGTGCTCGGGGCGAGCGACCACGATCTTAGTCTTGTTTCCGTCTTTAACGCTGACCTCAAATGCAGCTCCCCTCTGTCCGATGACCACGCCGGTAAGGCCGTGGAACCTGGAGAAGGGCATACCCTTGTGCACGCTGGGGTCGATGATGATGTTGACCTTCTCTCCATCCTCGAAGCACTGGAAGCCTCTGGTGATGGGCGAGAGTCCGCGTGCCCTGGGCTTTTTCTGCAGGAGTGTGCGGGTCTTGGTCCTTGTTCCTTTGGATGCTTTCATTTCATTCCCTCGTTGTTGATCGCTATGACGTCAAGTGTCTGCACATAGCACTGGACTCCCAGTGCCTCTGAGAAGCTTGGTGTACACCTGCCGTCATCGCCTGATACGAATTCCTTAACATAGGTACCGGATTCCGTTTCGAGCGTCAGATTGAAGGTGTCTTCACCTGTGACTTCAGCCTCAACCCACAGAATCTCCCGGTCCCTGACCAGGTCTGCACGCCTGTGCTCGACCCTTTTCGGAGTCCTCTGATTGAGGTGCACGTTCTTGAACGATAAGGCCACCTCAACCACTCTTTCTTTATTAACCTTACTGTCAGCTTTTACAGTTACGCGATATGTCTTAGAAGGTGTAGCGGTCTTTGTACGCTGAACCTCCGCACGCTCCGTGAACTGAAGCCCATGATAGTGTGCCAGATCCGACTGGTTGGCCAACATCTCCAACTCGTCGAGATCGATGTCCCTCCTCTTCGGCTGACTGATCTCCAGGACGAAAGGACGTCCCTCTCCGAGACAGAGTGCATCTATGTCCTCACGACCCATGCCGTGGAAGAAGTGTTCGTTACCCTGGCACATCTCCAATGCTATGTCGCCTATGATCTCCTGAACGGATGTCTGGTACATCTTTCCGGTACCGTTGCATCTGGGACAGCCCTTTCCATGACACATCCTGCATGGCCAGATGGTCTGAGGGATCTCCCTGCTGAGCTTGGTATATCTTCCTTTGATGAATACAGGGGAGAGGTCCAGAGTCACGTCCGCGAACCTCACGTCCACGCATGCTACGCACTGCGGGTTCTTGAACTCCACAGGCCTGTGGATCATGGGCAACGCCACCTTTCCGATCTCCCTGTTGAGCTCGGTCTTGATGGACTCGAACCTATCGAGGTTGTGACGCTCGATGATATCCTTCTCCATCTTCAGCATTGCTGGATCTACCCTGCATCCTACCAGGAAGTTATCCGATTCGACGTCCACGACCTTCTCCGCGACCGCTTCGGCGAATATGTCCAAGGAATCGAACACATCATCGCAGAGGGGACATTCGTCGGGTGCTGGAACATCCGCACCGTTCTCTTTGAGGGCATCACGGATCATCGATCCACGGATATCGTTCGTCATCCCTGTGGAAAGTTTTCCGAACATCCTTCCGAGGCATCTGTCACAGATACCCTCGCGTGCAACGGCCTCCATCTTGTCGATGTTTTCAGAGATCCACTGTTCCATGGAAATCACTCAAAGGTCGAATCCCATCTCAGCGATTCTGAGTCTGGGTCTTTCACTCTCAAGGTAATGGTACACGGTTGCGTGCTCGCTTCCGTTGAGGATGAGCTCGATGGCATGCTTCGCTACGGGGAGGCTGATGGAGGTTCCGATAAGGGACACGGTATCACCGTAGATGACCATCTCACAACCAGTGAGGTCCTCGATGATCCTACGGGTCTTTCCATTCTGTCCGATGAGTCTACCCCTTATCCTGGTAAGCTGATTCTTTCTGCTTCCGACGAATTCCTTGAGATCCACAATCTCGAGATACTCGTCATCTTGGAAGAGTCTCTGTGCCTTATCAGGTGCAAAACCCCTTCCGATGGCCTTGATCACATCCATGATCTTCAATGCCATGAGAGGGTCAGCAGTCTCCTTCTCGTCATGGATGAAGACCTCTCCTTCCTCGTTATCGATATCGATGGTGATCCCAGAGATCTTCTGGATCATCCTTTTGGTCGAACCCTTGGGACCGATGATCGCACCGATCCTGTCCTGGGGTATCCTGATTGACCTCATTCCTCTTCCTCCTCTTCGTCGTTATCGTCGTCTTCTGAATAGGCTTCTTCAAGGATCTTCTGAGGGTCGATGATATCGGCCCCACGGTTCTTGAAGAACCTGTTGATGTTGTTGATATCCCTGAGCAGATACTCCTTGGCGTTGAAATGGTCCGCAGTCATCGCCTGACCGCAATCGATGACGATGGGTTCGCCATCCCAGTACAGGATATTGTACTCGCTCAGATCCCCATGGACCAGATGCGCATCCTTGAAACCGTCGATGATGAAAGATATGACCTCATCGTACGTATCGGTCGGATCCTCCAGTACCACATCCTTGAGTTGCGGAGCGGGGCCGTCCTCATCCCCTATGTACTCCATCAGCAGACAGTTCTTCCTGAATGCGATGGGTTCGGGAACGGGGAGTTCCGCCTCGTAATACCTCTGAAGGTTCCTGTACTCCTTATTGGTCCACGCATAGATGATCTTCCTGCGGTTTCCAGTAAGTCCCTTGAAACGGGGGTCGCCTTCGATGTATTTGGAGACTCTTTTGAAAGTGGACGTGCTCGTTCTGAAGATTTTCAGGGCAATCGGTTCGCCATCCTCGTCGGTAGCGTAGAACACATTTCCCTCCTTACCGGTGGAAACCGGGTAATGGATGGTGTCGATCAGCCCACTGGTCATGAAATCATAGATGAGCATCAGCGTCTGTCTATCGAAGACCTCCGCATCGGTCTGACGTTCATCACCAGTCTTGTTCGTCTTCAGTGCATCCACATGTCTCTCGACATGTGCGAACATCTCGTCGTAGGATACCAAGCGCCCGCCTCGAACTTATCAGAAGATATCCAGATTCTTGGGGATCTTGTTCCTCTTACTGAGGTTGGATGCCTGAGTCTTGGTGTATCTGAACCTGACGTCACACTTGTCAGGCTGGAAATCCCAAATCGAAATGATGAGCAGGTCGCCCTCTCTGATCCACATCCTCTTCTTGATCTTGCCGGGGATCCTTCCCATACGGGACTGACCGTCCTCGCACATGACCCTGATCTTAGATGCTCCGAGAAGCTGATCTGCGATTCCGAACATCTCGTTCTCTTTGATGTTCGGCAGACGTACACGGGTTACGTCCTCTTCCGTACTCTCCATAGGCTCATTGTCTGTCATAATAGCACTCCTAGTATCTCGGACGATTGCCTCCCTATATAATAAACTCGCGCCCGATAATATATGGGGGCGCATATGGACCGGCCATATTTCCGGAGCGATGATGCCCCCTCATAGCCAGAATGCCACCGAAAGACGGAATCCATGACAAAATGTCGATAAAATCTGGGAAATTGGACGCGTTCCTGACGAAAGTATTTTTAAAGAGTTATTACTACGCAGTCTTACTGCTCATGTAGTGTAGCGGCCAATCATTCGGCCCTTTCGAGGCCGACACCCGGGTTCGAATCCCGGCATGAGCACTCACATTTTACACAACTATCAAACAAGTATGCGTTTTCTGAAGGCTGCGCTCTTCACCGTGACATCCTTGAGATTGTCATCGTCGACCTTATAGACCTCTGGAAGCCTCTCCGGGAACTGTGCCAAGAACATGTTCATCAGATTCCTGTCAGCACATGGATGATCCCTAAGCTCCTCGATGGTCCAATGATCGATCATGTTGTAGACGGACTCTATGCCACCATTGTAGAACTCCATGGAAAGCACCGCGACGGTGATCGGGTTCTCATCGATGATAGCGACGTTGGAACCTCTGACAGCATACTCCGTACCGTTGAATGCCAATGCGAGACCATCGCTGTCACGCACGAGATCCAGAGCTGGGTAATCGGACTCATCGGAACCGACGACGATCGTCGCACCCATCTCGATCTCCTTCTTCCTACATAGTTCCAGGATGGCATACGCCTTCTCGTTTCCGGCGATCCTTATGTCCTTCCTGAGTTGATCGTTGAATTCCATCTTGGCGGTCTTCTTGATGTACTCGTCATCGACCATGTCCACCAATTTGGAATCGAACTTGTTGAGATAGGGGCTCTGGGTCACTGAATACATCTCGTCGGTGAGCCTAGCGTTGATGATGGTGGATGCGATACCTCTGATAGCCTTCGCATCGGGCCTGCTGAGCTTTATCGAATCGAAGGAGAACAGGTTGCAACTTATGTTCGACAGGGGGAAGTCCATGCTCTCCCCAAGACTCATGAGATGGTGTTCGTATGATTCGGACGAAATGAACGCAGGCATCTGACTGGCTATGTACCTGAGGACCCTGTCTGCGTCCGGCATGAGCACGGACGTGGTACTGCAGAAGTTGTACGCGGCCTCGTCTGTGATCCCCCCTGCCTTGAGGAACGGGATGACGAGTCTGTTAACAGATCCAGCGTTCGCGGATTCTCTGCCAAGTGCATATATCGTCAAAGAATCGTACCTGGAAAGCACATCGTATAGCCTTCCACCATTCTTCACATATCTGGCACAAAGATCCCTCACATGATTCGAACGTGTGAGGAACACGTGATCCGAGCATATGAATTGGGTCTCCTCGGCGAAACCGAGCTCTGCCATATGGTCGTATTCCATCCTTAAACACCAAGTGAACCGTCAACGTTCTCCGATATGTCGAACGCGGACTCCAATTTATTTCCATCAACGACCAACTGCTTATCCCTGATGCAGACAGTACCTTCGGCGAACTTCCTGATGGTCTCAACGATCAGAGGGAGTTCGCGTTTGGCACCATCCTCCCTTATCTTCTTGAAGAGTGGTTCGTTGGCACCCTCCTTGGCGATAACGTCCTCAAGACTGGACTCGGAGATCTTCCTCTTCATATCGTTCCAGAGGTCGTCATAACCGTCCCCGCGGATCGAGAACTTACAGTATGTGAGGGGCGCACCACGGTCCCACTCAGGGGTACAGATGTGAAGCATGGCGCCCTGTTCATCGGCATCCTCCCTGATGAGTTGCCAGATGACTTCCTGCCACGTACCCTTGGGGCCGTCGGGAAGGGCAGGATGGAGGTTGAGCATATCGTATTGTTCGCAGGTCTCGTCATCCATCCACAACATGTACCCTGCGAGGATTCCGAGGTCCATGTCATACTCGGAGGTGAGCCTCCTCAATTCCTTCCCATACTCGTCCCTCCAAGCTTTCTGATCGGAGTCCCAGAGGTCGGGTCTGAACTTCTTCCAGGACTTTGTGATCAATGGGATACCGTATCCTTTCACCATGTCGAAGAAGATCTCACGCTGTTCTTTCTTCGGATTGGATTCCTCATCATTGTCCCAGTTACAGAACACGAATGCGATATCGATGTCGAGTCCCTTCTCCTTCTCTTCCATGACCGTACGAAGGAGATTCCTCGAACCGGGACCTCTTCCTGTTGAGAACCAACCAAGTTTCAGCATGTATGCACCTCTATGGATGTGGATATGACTAGGCCATATTTGGCAGTTGACCTATACGTCGAACACTACCACCAATTCTGGTACAGATGGGTCGACGTGCATCATGTGATAGGTTATGGCCTTGACCTCCGTCTTAGGGTGATGTTTTCCAAGGTCCAACGGCTCACCCCATCCGATTGCAGAAACTTTCTCACCATCGATGCTCACCTTGAAATCAGAGAATGCGAAGACCTCGGCTTCCTCGATGAAGAGGACCTCCGAAAGGAAATTGTACAATCTGGTCTCATCATCCTCCCCCGACACCTCTATCGGGACCTCTACCTTCCTATCCACGGACTCGGGGTCCACGGTCTGATCAGAGAGAGCGTACGCTGCATTCTCGAAACATTCCTCAAGAGTCTTTCCCCTGCACCGGACCATCACGTCCGCCGTGTGCTCGAGCAACTCATAGCGCATGGGCATGGATATGCAATGACCCATATAGGATTTGGCAGGATCTCCGCATTACGTATGGGCAACGTTGAGAAGCCGTTTGGCAAAGCAATAATTAATGAAAACGCGGTTATCGAGGATATGCGCATAACTATCGTAGGTTGCGGATCCATCGGTACACAACTGGCCATGGCCGCAGACGCCATGGATGACGTCAAGAGGATATATCTCATAGATGTCGTCAAGCCTCTTGCGGAGGAACTTGCATCCAAACTCAACAAGGCAATCGTCGTGGACTCGGTCGAGGACGAACTGTATCACTGTGACCTCGTCATCGAGGCTGCATCACAGAGTGCTGCCACCGACATCGCATACAAGACCGTCAGCCGCGGAGTCGACGTCATGGTCCTCTCCGTCGGTGCATTCGTCGATGACGAATACAGAGAGATGGTCTTCGAGAAGGCCAGACAGACCGATGCCAGGGTCTTCATCCCCTCCGGTGCACTCGCAGGTACCGACGGACTCAGGGCGGCAAGTGTCGACGAGCTCTATGAGGTGGAACTCATCACCAAGAAAGGACCCAAGTCCCTCAGCAAGGTCAAATTCATCGAGGAACAGGGAATCGATGTGGACTCCCTCAAGGAGCCCACCGTCATCTTCTCCGGAACCGCAAGGGAGGCGGTCCAGAAGTTCCCCAAGAACATCAACGTCGCAGCTACCGTCAGTCTCCTCGGAGTGGGATTCGACAAGACCAAGGTCACAATCGTCGTGGACCCCAATGCCAAGAGCAACTCCCACGAACTCATCATCAAGGGAGCATTCGGAGAGATGAACTGTCACACCTACAACGTTCCTTCCCCCGATAACCCCAAGACCTCCTATCTCGCATCCCTTTCCGCGATCTCCGCACTGAAGAGGATCGTCAGAAAGGAATGGATCGGAATATGAGTAGGTTGTAAACACTAAATTCGAGGTCTGTGTTCACCGTATCATGATGAGCTCCCGCGCCGAAAGACTTGCGCAGAACTTCGCCGATGGCGTAGATGCCGTTGTCGTCATGAATGCGAGTGAACCTTTCCTCGATACCACATATTGGTATCTTACCGGCAGTACATCCGGTACTTTTGAAGGTGCACGCGCTGTCGTCACTTCGGACGGCTCATTGCACACCTTCGTATCCATCCTCGAGGAGGAGACCGCCAGATCGTCCAGTGGGGAGGTCCATGTGTACAACACGGACTCCGAACGCAAACAACAGATGCAGGATGTTCTGAAAGGATGCAGGAAGATCGGTGTGAACTTCTCATCGACCGCGTATGGATCCGTCGAATGGATGAAGTCGTTCCTGGAACCCGATGTGTCCATAGTCGATGCCACGAAGATCATTGCGGACACCATCGCGATAAAGGATGAGAAGGAGATCGAACTCATCGAGAAGGCCTGTAGGATCTCATCGACCGTAGCCAACGAACTTCCGGACATGATCCACGAGGGGGCAACGGAGAGGGATGTCGCATCCGAGATGGGCATACGTATGCTCCGTCTTGGCGGAACAGGATTGGCGTTCGACACCATAGCCGCGTTCGGTGCACACTCGTCCGAACCGCATTACAGTCCTGCGGATTATGCGTTGAAAAAAGGTGATGCCGCATTGTTCGATTTCGGTTCCAAGTATGAAAGGTATTGTTCCGACCTTACTAGGACCATATTCCTAGGCGAACCTGACCCCGTACTCAAAAGAGCATACGAGGTCGTAAGACTGGCACAGTTGGCAGGTCTCTCCGAGATGAAGGATGGGGCGGATGCTTCGGCACCAGACCTTGCCGCAAGAAAGGTGATAGAGGAATCCGAATTCAAGGGCCGCTTCATCCATTCCTTCGGACATGGAATCGGAATGAACATCCATGAAGCGATATACGTGTCTCCAAAATCCCAGCAGAAGTTGCGCGCAGGAAACGTCGTATCTGCAGAACCGGGGGTATACATCCCAGGCGTCGGTGGAATAAGGATAGAGGATACGGTCCTGATCACAGAGGACGGATACCGTCTCCTCACGGATTATGACCACTCGTACACAGTGGTCTGACTCAGAATGCCCTTTCGATCCTGATCGACTGGCGATCCCCGGCATCCTCTAGTGCAGAGTAGTCTCCCAGAAGACGCCCCAATCTGATGACAGGGTATGGGGAGACGGGCCTTCCGTCATCCTTGCTGAGAGGGGTGGGTCCAAAGAAGATGCAGAGCGCGTTCGCTTTGGGCCAATAGGCTATGTCCCCCTTCTCGAGCTGTGTGACCTCCTCGCCCTCGATAGGGCAATCCAGAGGGCACTCGAAGTATATCATCGAACCGAGCATGTTGATGAAATACTTCTTCGGTAAAGAGAGCCAGATGGTGTCGGACATGAGATTGTTGTCGAGCTCCGCGAGGAACTCTCCACCATTCCAGGTTCTGATAGTTATCTTGCTCATTCCGACACCTTCTGTCTTGTTTACTGTTTCTTCCTCTCGAAGAGAGCCCTGATCTCCTTTCCGACTACCTCAATCTGAAGTTCAGAATCCTTCTTCTCCAGTGCCTTGAGGTCTTTCAGACCGTTGTTCCAGTCCGCTCTCCACTCGTCCTTGAACTTTCCGGTCTCGATGTCGTCAAGAATGGACTTCATTCCTGCCATGGACTCGGAGGTGATGACACGGTCCCTTCTGGTGAGTCCACCATACTCTGCGGTGTTGGAGACCACGTACCACATCTTCTCGAATCCTCCGACGTTGATGAGGTCGGTGATGAGCTTGGTCTCGTGAAGGACCTCGAAGTATGCCATCTGAGGAGGGTAACCTGCATCGACAAGGGTCTGGAAACCTGCCTTGATCATTGCGGTGAGTCCTCCGCAAAGGACGGCCTGCTCTCCGAAGAGGTCGGTCTTGGTCTCGAAATCGAAGGTAGTCTCGAAGACTCCTGCCCTGGTGGAACCAAGTCCCTTTGCAAGTGCGAGTGCGATGTTCTTCGCGTTTCCAGTGTAGTCCTGGTGGACACAGACGAGTGCGGGAACTCCGAATCCCTCAAGGAAAACGAGCCTCTCCATGTCTCCGGGAGCCTTGGGTGCCATCATGATGACATCGACGTCCTCTGGAGGCTGGATGAGGTTGAAGGTGATTGCGAATCCGTGTGCGAACTCGAGTGCTGCGCCCTTCTTGAGGTTGGGTGCGACCATGTCCTTGTAAATGTCGGGCTGGACCTCATCGGGGAGGAGCATCATGACGACATCCGCGTCTTTGACCGCATCAGGGATCTCTGCGACCTTGAGTCCGTCCTCTTTGACCTTGTTCCAGGACTTTCCGTCCTTCCTGGCTCCAACGGTGACGTCGAGTCCAGAATCGTTGAAACAAAGGGCCTGTGCCCTTCCCTGTGCCCCATATCCGAGGACTGCGATCTTCTTGCCCTTGAGGACATTGATGTCCACATCCGAATCGTGATAAATCTTCATGGATGCCATTGTTGCACCTTTCCTTTGACCGTGTTATCTTTAGCTTACCTTTATAGGTATCGCGTGCACGCACGACATAAGAGGAAAAAATCAAAGAATGGTTTGAAAACGGTTTACGTGCCAGTTCAATACTGGCAACGTCCCCTGACGATCTGCTGTGCGGGATTGTTGGGAATCATCGGGAGCATGTCCTCCTCGGGATCGCAGATGATGTCCACAAGACAGGGCCTATCGGATGCGAAAGCTTGTCTCAATGCATCGGCGATCTCCCCCGGCCTCTCCACCCTGATACCTTTCGCACCGAACGCCTCCGCCAACTTGACGAAGTCGGGATTGGAATCGTAGAGCCTGGTCGAGGAATACCTCTTGTCCCAGAAGAGCTTCTGCCACTGTTTGACCATACCCAGCCATCCGTTGTTGAGGAGACAGATGACGACAGGGATGTCCTCGGCCACAGCGGTAGCGAGTTCCTGGATGACCATGAGCAGACCTCCGTCACCGGTGATGGTCATGACCTTCTTCTCGGGACATGCAACCTTTGCACCGAGTGCGGAGGGCAATCCGAATCCCATGGTTCCGAGACTTCCGGAGGAGATGAACTGCCTGGGCCTATTGATTCTGAGATGATGCATCGCCCACATCTGGTTCTGTCCCACATCGGTGGTGATGATGGTGTTGTCGTCGAGGACCTTGTTGATCTCGTGCATGACCCTCTGAGGTGCGATCGGATCGTTTGGGAGTTCGATGTTGCATCCTGCACACTTGGCCTTGAATCCTGCCACCTGAACGGCCCACTCGTCCTTTGGAACGAAAGGACCCAGATGGCGCATCATCTCTCCGATCGCGTCCCTGAGGTCCGCACGGATGTTGAGCGTCGCCGGAACACGCTTGTCGAACTCTGTACTGTCTATATCGACATGGATGATCTTACAACCAGGATTGATGGATGTGCGTTTACTGTATGTCCTGTCGGAGAACCTGGCACCGAGCACGATGAGGAGATCGGCGCTCTTTATGGCATCCAGTGCGGACATCCTTCCGTGCATACCCAGAGGTCCGAGGGATAATGGGTGATCATACGGGATGCAACCGACTCCCATCATAGGTGTGATGACGGGTGCACCGATCATCTCCGCGAATTTGACCACATCATCGCTCGTATCGGAGCTGATGACTCCGCCTCCCGCAAGGATCACAGGGGACCTGGCAGCACGGATGAGTTCGGTAGCTGCAGGGATATTGGAAAGATCGCTGCCGGCATTGGGTACATTGAAATTACAGGTGAGGAGTCCTTCGTCGATGTCCGAATTGATGGAATCGATTGGGAGGTCCACATGGACAGGTCCGGGACGTCCTGCCCTGGCAAGTTTCCATCCCACATCCATCGCTTTAGGGAGCTGGGACAGTTCCAATACCCTGTAGTTGTACTTGGTGACTGGCATCATGAGGCTGAATGCATCTACTTCCTGGAACGCTCCCATACCCAGGACGCTGGAAGCGACCTGTCCGGTGAGGACCATCATCGGCACGGAGTCCGCATACGCGGTCGCGACACCGGTAACGAGATTGGTGGCACCGGGGCCGCTGGTAGCGAGACAGACTCCTGTCCTACCGCTGGCTCTTGAGAAACCATCAGCCATGTGCGCTGCACACTGTTCATGACGTACGAGAACGTTCTCGACCGACGAATCGAGAATCTCGTCGAAGATCGGGATGACCTGTCCTCCAGGGTAGCCGAAGATCTTCTCGACCCCCCTGTCCGCCAACATGTTGAGCAGTGCTTTTGAGCCTTTCATTTTCTTGCCTCGGCCTTTTACAACACAGCCCGAATATAATAGCGTGCCGACGTTTGGCGTGCGATTGGATTGAATAACAGAACAATCTGAAATTCGAACTGACCAGTTAACGGCGAACACCCCCTCTATTTTTCAGATACGGGAAATCCCGCCAGGACAACATTAATTATAGTGTCCTCCCATCCTTCTTCTATAAAGGTGAGCCTGATGAAGGTCAAGGTAGGAATCAACGGATACGGAACAATCGGTAAAAGGGTCGCAACCGCAGTCAACCAGCAGGACGATATGGAGATCGTTGGAATCACCAAGACTCGTCCGACCTACGAGGCTAAGGACGCAGTCAAGAAGGGCTACCCCGTGTACGTTCCCAAGGAGAGCCTGGAGGCATTCGAGGCAGCAGGCGTGCCCGTCGCAGGTACCGTTGAGGACATGATCGAAGCCGCGGACATCATCGTCGACTGTACCCCCGGAAAACTCGCAGAGGAATACAAGGCGAAATACGCAGCCGCCGGAAAGAAAGCCATCTGGCAGGGAGGAGAGGACCACGGACTCACTGGAATCTCCTTCAACGCGACCGCGAACTACAAGGAATCCTGGGGTGCACAGTTCTCCCGTGTCGTTTCCTGTAATACGACCGGTCTGCTCAGGACACTCTACAAGATCGATGAGAACTTCAAGATCAAGAATGCATTCGTCACCCTCATCAGGAGGAGTGCCGACCCCAACGACAGCAAGAACGGCCCCATCAACGCCATCGAACCTGTCGTCAAACTCCCGACCCACCACGGACCCGATGTACAGAGCATCATGCCCTGGCTCAACATCAGCACCATGGCGGTGAAGGTCCCTACCACCCTTATGCACGTCCACACCATCGTCGTAGAGCTCGAAAAGGAGGCTACCACCGAAGAGATCAAGGAGGTCATCAGGAACTGCCCCCGTGTCATGATGGTCAAGAACAAGGACGGCGTGAAGTCCACCGCACAGATCATGGACCTTGCACGCGAGCTCGGACGCAGCCGCGGAGACATGTTCGAGATTGTCGTCTGGGAAGAGGGAATCAAGGTCGTCGGAAACACCCTGTACTTCTACCAGGCAGTCAACCAGGAGAGCGACGTCATCCCCGAGAACATCGATTGTATCAGATCCATGTGCAAGCTCGAGGCCGACCCCGCAAAATCCATGGAGAAGACCGACAGGTCCATGGGACTCTGAGAGGGGTTTCCATGAAGGACTTCCACACGTTAGAGGACTTCAACTTCAAGAACAAGACCGTTCTTCTCAGGGTGGACATCAACTGTCCTATGGACAAGGCCACTCTGAAGATCATCAACGATTCCAGGATCAGAAGGGTCATCCCCACCGTCAGGGAACTCATGGGAAAGGGGGCCAAACTCGTCATCCTCGCCCACCAGAGCAGGAAGGGCAAATGGGACTTCACCCCCCTCGATCAGCACGCTGAGAGGCTCGCAAGGCACCTCAACAGCCCCGTGAAGTACGTCGACGACGTGATGGGAGAAGATGCACAGAACGCCATCAAGGCACTTTCCGCAGGGGAGGTCCTCCTTCTCGGAAACGTCAGGGCCATCGATGAGGAAACTGCTAAACTCGACATGATCGGTCACTCCAAGGCGGAGATGGTGGACAAGCTCGCACCTCTGATCGACATCTATGTCTGTGACGCATTCGGAGCAGCACACCGTTCCCAGTGTTCACTGGTCGGATTCGCACCAAGAGTACCTTCCGCATCCGGAAGGCTCATGGCAAAGGAATTGTTCGCACTCAATGCCATTTTCGACGACCCCCGTCGCCCATCCGTGTTCATCCTCGGTGGAGCGAAGTTCGGCGATGCTTCAGATATGATCGATCATGTCCTTGGAAGCGGAATGGCGGACAAGGTCATCCTGGTCGGTCTCGCAGGAAACGCATTCCTCTATGCCAGAGGAGTCGACATCGGAGAGGCTTCGCTCAAGGTCCTTCAGGAGGAACTCACGCCCGAGAACCT
The DNA here is from genome assembly GCA_017508065.1 of Candidatus Methanomethylophilaceae archaeon. Lineage (GTDB taxonomy): Archaea > Thermoplasmatota > Thermoplasmata > Methanomassiliicoccales > Methanomethylophilaceae > SIG5. The sequence goes on along the minus strand of JAFVZR010000112.1, from coordinate 31,583 downwards.
TCAGGCCGCAAAGGACATCATGTCGAAGTACAGCGAGCGCATCATCCTTCCAACGGATGTTGCGGTCGAGCGTGACGGAAAGCGCGTCTCCGTACTTATCGGAGACCTTCCGAGCGCAGAGCCTGCACTCGATATCGGTGACGAATCAATCGAGAAGTTCCGTAAGATCCTGTTGGCATCCAAGACCTGTTTCATGTCCGGACCCGCAGGAATGTACGAGAAGGATGGATTCGGTGAGGGAACCTATGAGATCATGAGTGCGATGATCGAGTCCGAGGGACAGTCCGTCATCGGAGGAGGTCACACCGTCGGAGCAGCAGACAGGTTCGACTTCACCGACAGATTCTCCTACGTCAGTACCGGAGGAGGGGCACTCGAGACATTCTTGCTCGGAGAGCCTCTTCCCGTCATCGACGCTCTGAGATACTCCTTCAAGAACCTCTGAACAATAAATGGGGCATTTGCCCCTAATTTCACTTTTTTAACAAGTTACCACAACGAGGGCAGAATTCCTGACTCGTATCGGCGACCTTCTCCCCGCAACGACCGCATTTCACCATTGCAGTGCACTCGGTGGAGTCATCAATGATCATACCGCACTTGGCACAGAAGTGAGAACCTTTCTCCATCCTACCATAACAATGCGGACAATGGCGCCCGGGAGAGATCTTTTGAATGAACTTTACCAAGAACTTTGGTCTGATGAGATACAATGTCAGGAATGCACACAGGACCATCATTATTGCGAACAGGAACAGAAGGACGCGTCCCTCCTGTGTTGCCATGTAATAACGATAATTGGTGATGATATTGAATGCACAATATACTGCCCAGATCATGGGGAATATTGGAACGTAGTTGAACGATCTCATCGCGAACATAAATAAGGTGCAAGAAATAAAAAATCCTCGGATTTACCCGAGGTAAGGATGTGGCGAACCACATCGTTTTGTAGACTGATCACTTGGAAAGCCTTGCAGGGACAATCTGGTGTCTCCAAAGGTCCTCGAAATCCTCCCTTTCCCTGATGAGTTCGGCCTCCCCGTTGTTGACGAGGACCTCTGCACACCTAGGACGAGAGTTATAATTGCTGGACATGGAGAACCCGTATGCTCCGCCGCAATAGACAGCGACGATATCGCCCTCCTCCATCTCCGGAAGTGCGCGATCGTGTGCGATATAGTCTCCGGACTTGCAAATCGGGCCGACGACCTCGTACTTCGCCACACCTGCCTTGTTGAACTTGTTGGCAACAGCGACATAATGGTACGAATCGTACAAGGCAGGCCTGATGAGAGTGTTGAATCCTGCATCGACACCAACGAACTTCTTCATTCCGGCTTCCTTGATGTCCACACACTTGGTAAGAAGGACGGTGGAATCGCAAACGATGAACCTTCCGGGTTCCAATGCGACGGTCTTGATGTCCGTTTCCTCCTGGATCGTGTCAGTGATCAGGATCGCGAGTTCATTGAGGTCCGCTTCAGGATCGTGAGGCCTGTAGGGCACCCCTATTCCTCCGCCGAAGTCGAGGAACTCCAACTTTATGTTGACCTCCTCCTCGATCCTGTTGACCATCTCACAGAGGACATCGACCACATCGGTGAACGGATCGGTCGTCATTCCTCCGGAACCGGTGTGTGCATGGATACCCTTGACATCGAATCCAAGGTCCTTCGCCCTTGCATATGTGTCAATGACCTGGTTCATTGGGATTCCGAACTTGGAACCCTTTCCACCGGTCATGACCTTCTCGCTGTGACCGGAGGCCACACCGGGCGTGATCCTGAAGGATATTGGAATATCGGTGGTGATCTTGGCAAGCCTCTCCAATTCGGATCTGGAATCGAGGTTGATTCTACATCCAGTCTGAACGACCTGGGCCAGTTCCTCGTCGGAAACGTTCACACCGGTGTACATGATCCTCTCAGCAGGGAATCCTGCTTTGAGACAGGTGAGAACCTCTCCGATGGACACCGCATCGATGTGACTTCCCTCCTGGTTCAGGATGCTGAGGATGGCCAGATTGGTGTTGGCCTTACATGCATAGTGGACCTCGGTCGGCATGTACTGTGCGAATGCGTTGTAGATGTTGCGATAGTTCTCCCTGACGATCTGTTCGTCGGTCACATACACGGGCGTACCGAACTTGTTGGCGATATCTACGGATGAGACTCCGTCGATCATCATCGTACCCTTGTTGTTCTCGTAGTCCCTCATCACTGACCACCAGATATGAACCTGCTGTGCAGGACCTTGATTACATCCGCAGCTGACTCCGTGGGGACCACGAAGTTCAGAGATACATCTGAGGCTCCTTCAGATATCATCTCTATGTTGGCACCAATATCTTTGATGGCACCGAAGACCTCCCCGGAGAAGCCGTTCCTGTCGAGGAGGTCGTCACCCACCGCGCAGATTAATGTCACTCCGCTCTTGATGTCGATTCCCTCAAGGTCTTCGAAGTCGATTCCCCTCAGTCCACTGAGTGCCAAAGGGACATCGTTGTTGTGTACGAGGAATGCCATGGTGGACAAAGATGTGGAAAGTCCGTAGACTGTATCCACCTCACCGATCTTCTCCATGGCCTTCGCCATGAGTTTGGGGCGGTATGCGATCTCCCCCGACCTGATCGTGATGATGGAAAGGTCTGCCTTCATGGCAACGCTCTTCAGAAGCTCATCGCGCTTCTTCCTGAAATTGTGAATCAAGGTTCCGGGATTCTCGGGCCTGTACGAGTTCTTGATCTTCACGGGGATGTGCTTCATCCTTGCAGGCTCGATGGTCCTTGGGTGAAGGACCTTCGCACCGAAGTATGCGAGCTCACCCGCTTCGCTGTAGTTCATCTCCTCGATGACGACAGCATCGGGGACGAGCCTGGGATCTGCACTCATGAATCCGTCGACATCGGTCCAGATCTCGATCACGTCCGCGTCGAGTGCGTTTCCGATTGCGGAAGCGGCGTAGTCCGAACCTCCCCTTCCAAAGGTCAATGGCTTTCCGTCCTCGTTGATTCCGTAGAATCCTGTGATGATGGGGATGATATCGTTCTCCAGGATAGGTTTGACATTCATTCCCATTCCGATGGAAGTCTTCTTCAGGTCACACGAACCGGACAGAGGATTTCCCACAGCATAGACCCCCGCGGTCTCCGCGGTAAGTGCAACGGACTTGTGACCCATCGATGATATGAGATGTGCCAGCATAAGACTGGAGAACCTCTCTCCCTGGGAGGAGACGTTGTCCTTGAAGAACGGGTCGCTCCAATTCTCCTTGTCCGCGACGAGTGTTTTGAACTCATCCAACCTTTCGTTGAACTCCTTGGTGAAGAGAGCGAGATGCTCCTCATCGAAGAGTTCCTTGGCGACATTCATGTGCCTTTCCTCGAACTTGAAGAACACGTCCTCAAGATCTACGTTCTTATCCTCCAACGCACTCACAAGGAAGTTAGTGATACCAGACATTGCAGAGACGACTGCGACCTTGTCGTCCTTCTCCGCAATGATGATGTTAGCTACCCTTTTGAGCGCCTCGGTGGAACCTACACTGGTACCACCGAACTTCAAAACTGTAATCATACTTCTAACACCTCCTCCATGGAATGTATGATGCCATCTGACCTGCCTGCGATCCACCTGATCGCTCTGACACATCCGATTGCGAATACTTCCCTGGATAGCGCACTGTGCTTCAGCTCAATACGCTCCATGTTACCTGCAAAAATGACGGTGTGATCCCCAACGATGTCCCCAGCTCTCACTGCATGGACGCCGATCTCCCTGTTCCTGGGACCCGTTACACCGTCCCTACCCCTCACGACCTCCTCGATGCCGGTCGCGTTCTGCAACCTTTCCAGCAACTCGATTGCCGTACCGGAGGGGGCATCCTTCTTCTTGTTGTGATGGGTCTCGATGAGTTCGATATCGTAGTCGGACAACATCCTGGCCATCAGTTCGCATACCTTGTAGAATGCGTTCACACCAAGAGAGAAATTGGATGCGATCAACCCAGATGTGGAATTCTTTGAGATCTGGGTCTTCATTCTTTCCAATGTAGCCGTATCGACAGCAGTGGTCCCGAGCACCACGGCGGCACCGTACCCCGGGATCCTGTCGATGATGCGGGAGGCAGCATCAGGAGTCGTGAGGTCGACGTACACATCCACGCCTTCCATTATGGTGTCGAGTTCCGAGGGGGCCACGGCTTTGACTCCTGGATAGATCTCCTTACCTGCATTGCCGCCTTCGGCTGATACTATGGCTCCGACGAGTTTGAGATCATCGGAGGCCACGATCAGATCGCACACCATCGTTCCCAACTTACCCGTTGCACCAGCAACGACCACATTGACCATCGGCCACCCTCCTCAGATCAGACCCAGATCGGATATGTCCCTGTCGAGAATCATCCTGTTCTCGGCCGAAAGAGGAGTGAGCGGAAGCCTGGGCTTTCCGTTTCCATAACCGAGCCTCTTCATCACGTACTTGATCGGGATCGGGTTGGATTCGATGAAGAGATGAGTGAACAGAGGCATCATCTTGTAGTGGAGGGCGGATGCATCGATGAACTTCTCCTTGAGACAGAGGTTGACCATCTGGGACATGGATCTGGGACAGCAGTTTCCTGCAACGGAGATGACTCCGCTCGCACCGAGTGCGATCATAGGGAACGCGAGTCCGTCGTCACCGCAGAGGACCTCGAAGTTCTTGGGCTTGTCAGCCAGGATCTTCTGTACCTGGGACATGTTTCCGCTAGCCTCCTTGATTCCGATGATGTTGGGGAGCTTGGCAAGCCTCAGGGTGGTCTCAGCGGTCATGTTGCTTCCGGTCCTTCCGGGAACGTTGTAGGGGATCAATGGGACGTCGATGGCCTCGCTGATCGCCTTGTAGTGCTGATAGATTCCTTCCTGTGTAGGCTTGATGTAATATGGAGAGATTGACAGGATTCCATCGACACCAAGATCTGCGGATGCCTTACTGAGCTTGATCGCCTCTGCGGTACAGTTACTTCCAGCACCGGCGAGGATCTTCGCCTTCTTAGCCTGATCTACCACGATCTCGATGACCCTGATGTGCTCCTCATGACTCAGAGTTGCGGACTCACCAGTAGAACCAACAGGAACGATCGTGGTCACACCATTCTCTTCCTGGAAATCGACCAATCTTCTGAGACTGGCCTCATCGATAGAACCATCATCCTTGAAAGGGGTGATGATTGCAGTTGCTGTTCCCTTGAACATTTCAATTCTCTCCAAAGTGTTCTTTAAGGATCAGACGAGTACGAGTACTGAGGATGTTGTCATTACGCCTGATCTTCTCGATAATCTCATTGAGGTGCTGCGAGGACTCCACATCGATGATTGCCAGAACATCCTGGTCACCGGTGACTTCGAAGACCTCGATGATCCCTTCGTAACTGGAAAGCTCATTCGCGATCTCCTCGGTGTCGGTGTTGACATCGATCCTGACCTCCACCAGTGCCTTTACGTTCTTGGAACTGGTCTTGATCGTGAATCCGCAGATGACCCCATCGTCCACCATCCTGTGAACTCTGCTCCTAATGGTACCCTCGGATACTCCCAGTTTGTCCGCGATCTCCACGAACGGACATCTCGAATCCTTCTTGAGGATCGTGATAATGCGCTTATCAAGATTGTCGATCATCTATGCCCCTCCATATTATTTCTTATTCTTACGACTACAATATTCGAAAACCTATATAATGTATTGTGAAAAACGTAACGATATTGTGTATTTCGTAAAATTACCTACTGTTTTCAAGATATTATCGCGTAATTTCCACGAATTTCGAAGAAAATTATAGTTCAATGTCCAATAGGGGACAAACATATAAAACAATATTCGAATTATGGACATATGGAACAATCGATCACCGTCCTGGTAGTGTTTCTGATTCTCGCAACCCTTCTGTCTGCCAGCGTGTTCGATTGGAAATATCGTGAGATTCCGGACTGGCACTGGGCGATCATGTTCGTCGTGGGCATCATCCTGTCCATCGCCAAGGTCATAGACTCGGGCCTGGGCCCTGTAGGTCTCCTCATGCCCATCTGTGTGGCACTTATCGCATTCGACTGCCTCTACGACAGGGAGCCCCCCATCATGATGGACATGACAATCTACATCGCGATAGCGATCTTGGCGATCGTCCCGTTCGTAATGATCGGCGGGGACGTGGGAAGGACGTTCATCTCCATCCCGATAACCTATGCCGCAATGAATGTGCTATATTACACTGGTCTCGTCAGAGGCGGCGCGGATGCGAAATCTATCATCGCCATCGCTTCCGTTTTCCCCACTTATCCGGAGATCCTCGGTATGCCCATCATCGATGTCCCTTCGGGAATAGAGTCGCAGGTGTTCACACCGGCTTTCGCGGTGTTGACCATGGCACTGGTATTGAGCCTCCTGTACGGCGTCTTCAACTTTATCCGCAACCTGATCGCTGGAAACACGGTGATGCCTCAGATGATCATAGGGACAATGATGCCCATCGAGAAGGCGAAGGTGTCGAAGGTGTGGTCCATGGAGGATATCGTGGACGGAGAATCCGCCATCACCACCTCCGCGATAGAGGATGATGAGATTTGGAAAAGATTGGAGGATGGAGGAAGGACCGAGATTTGGGTGACCGCGATCATCCCGTTCCTGATCCCCATCACCATCGCGTTCATCATCATGGTGACGGTGGGTTTCCCTCTGTTCACCTTGTGATATGGATCCGCCTACCGCAGTTGGAGCACCTGTCACCATCAAGACCGATTATGTCCACCATGTATCCGATCCTCTCGATGACGACCGAACCGCATTCAGGACAGATGGTATCGCTTCCGCCATCGGACATCACGTTGCCGATGTACACATAGTTCAAACCTGCGGACATGGCAACCGCCCTTGCGTTTACGAGTGTATCCAAGGGAGTCCATGGAACATCGACCATCTGATTGTCCGGATGGAATCTGGTGAAGTGCAGAGGCACATCACTGGAAAGGTTCTCGATTACCCATTTCGACATCCTGGCGATCTCTTCCATATCGTCATTGTACTCCGGGATCACAAGATATGTCAATTCCAGATGTGCACCGGAATCGTAAATGATCTTCAGTGACCTCAGGACGTCATCGAGATGGGCTCCACAGATGTTCATGTAGAAGTCCTCATTGAATCCCTTGAGGTCGATGTTGAATGCATCTATGACGTTGCACAGTTCCTTCAAAGGTGCCTCATTGAGCAGACCGTTTGAGACCATCACGTACCTCAGATCCGGTGCGCGTGCAGTGATGTCCATTATGTACTCGAACCAAAGGCCCGGTTCGTTGTATGTGAACGCCATCGAGGCCGTTCCCTCCTTTGAACACATCGAGAGTATGTCCTCTGGGGACTTGTACGTGGTCCTCTTGCCTCCCGAATTCGACTGTGATATTGCATAGTTCTGACAGTGTCTGCAGGACATGTTGCATCCGATGCTGCCTATGGAGAACACTCTCGCCCTCGGGAGATAGTTGTATAGTGGTTTCTTCTCCATCGGATCGATGGCGATGCAGGAGACCCTTCCGTACGTGTTGGCGACCAGAATGCCATTCTGTACACGACGTGCACCGCAGAATCCGGTCTGTCCCTCTGTGAGGACACATCCTCTGGGACATAACTCGCAAATGAAGTTCTCTCCATCCTTGCGATAGTATTTCGCCTCAATCGTGACAGGACTAATAGCACCCATATCCCAACGCCTCGTACTTCTCGTCCCTATGGAGGACCACATCGTTCTCCGTGATCAGACCGATCATGCTGAACTCGACACCCAGCTCATAGAGGACCTCAGCATCATTGCGGTCGAATGTGAACAACAGCTCGTACTCCCCGCCCCAACCGATGGTGAGCTCCCTGTCCGGAACGCCCAATCTGCTACAGACCTCATCCACATACTGGCTCTTCGGAAGGAGATCCCACTCGACAATGGCTCCGCAACCGTTCATCGAACAGATGGTGTTCAATGCGGTGGCCAATCCATCGGAGAGGTCGATGCAGGACGAGACCAGACCGGATGAGGACAATGCTATGCCCTCCTCCACCCTGGGTATGGGGGCGCAGAGCGCGGACACCGCATCTGGCATATCGAACTTGTTAGCAAGCGCCAGGAATCCGGCGGCAGCTGCACCCAACTCTCCTGTCACAGCGATGACGTCCCCCACTCTGGCACCTTTCCTGGTCATTGGCTTCCTGCCTTCCATGACACCGAATGCCGTGACGGATGCCACACCGTTTCCAGGTTTCGTGTCCCCTCCGACGATGTGACAGTTACAGAACTCCGCACACTCGTCCACACCGGTCATGATCTCACAGACCTGGGACGTCTCCATGTCCTTCGGGAGCAACAACGCGGATACCACTCCGATGGGTGTGGCGCCCATTGCAGCCAGATCGCTCATGTTCACTGCTGCGGCCATCCAACCGAATTGTTCGTAAGTCATGCCTTCTGGCATATGTCTTTCGAAGGTCACTGAATCGGTACATACGACGAGATCGTCCCTACCGATGGGCATTACAGCTGCATCATCATCTGTGGCACATGGTGCGGCACGGATGCAACCGCGTATCATGGAGATCATCTCCCTCTCGTCCGTTTCTCCGAATTTGGCCATCGACTCTCCATCTTACGGCACCGATAAAACAGTTGGGGTCTTTAATCGCGCGCCAGCACGAATAAAATATAATATCACTGGAGGATATGCCCGTCCGATAGAAATGCAGGTGGACATAAGGTACGGAAAGGACGGTGTCCAGCCGGTCGAGATTCCCGAGAAGAACCTCGTCGGAATCTACGCCCCCATGGAAGTAGTATGCGGAAACGCTGAGGACACGATCAAGGCATCCATCGATTCACCGATTGGATACGATTCGCTCGAGAGTTTCCTCGAGGGAGGTGAAGACATAGTCTTCATCGTCAACGATGGAACTCGCCCCACCCCTACGGCAAAGGTATTGGATGCGCTCTCCACAAGGATGGACCTGAGGAAGGCGAGATACCTCATCGCCACCGGAACCCACAGGGACATGACCGAGGAGGAGTATAACTTCGTATTCGGTGCACACTATGAGAACCTCAAGGACCGTATCGTCGTTCACGATGCAAAGAAATCCGAGTGCGTCTACTTGGGAGACTCCAAGAACGGAACGCCCATGGAGGTCAACAAGGTCGCAGTGGACGCGGACAGACTGGTCATAATCACCAGTGTCGAGCCCCACTACTTCGCAGGATACACCGGCGGAAGGAAGTCCTTCCTCCCCGGAGTCGCATCCTTCAAGACCGTCGAGACCAACCACAAGCTCGCCATGAACAAGGAGGCACAGTCCCTCGTTCTTGAAGGCAACCCCGTTCACGAGGACATGATGGATGCACTCGAGGTCATCAAGGGAAAGAAGATCTTCTCCATCCAGATGGTATTGGACAGACACCAGAACGTCTACAGGACCGCGGCTGGAGACCTCAACCTGGCCTTCGCACAGGCTGTGAAGTGGGCAGAGGAAGTCTTCATCGTACCTATCCCCGAGAAGGCAGACATGGTCATCTCCGTCGCTCCGTACCCGATGGATGTGGACCTCTACCAGTCTCAGAAGGCACTCGATAACGGAAAGTGGGCACTGAAGGAGGGAGGAAAGATCCTCATGGTCTCCAAGTGCAGGGAAGGAATCGGACACGCCACCTTCCTCAACCAGCTGTCATCCTCCAAGGATCCCAAGCAGGTCCTCGAGAACATCAAAGCAGAGTACAAGCTCGGATACCACAAGGCTGCCAAGATGGCAGAGATTGCGGTCTGGGCAGACATTTGGGCGGTGACCGACCTCGACCCCGAGATCATATCGTCCGCGAACATCACCCCGTTCCCGTCCGTGGCGGATGCGGTGAAGAAGGGTCTCTCCGAGAACCCTGATGCGAGGATAATCATCCTAACGGACGGAAGCGTCACAATACCCAGGGTGGAATAAATGGAAGAATTCGAAGTCGTTAACCTCGAGACCGTCAGGAATGCGGTCAACATCTGTACAATGTGCGGATTCTGTAAGAGCGTGTGTCCCTCCTTCAAAGCTATCGGATGGGATTCCGCACTTTCCAGAGGACGTATCGTCCTCACCTACGGACTGTTGAACGGAGAGATCCCCGCAGACGAGTCCGTCGTCGAGAACATGTACACATGTACTACCTGTGCCGACTGTGAGAGGCGCTGCCCCTCCAAGGTCAAGATCGTCGACATCGTCGAGCTTTGTCGTGCGGATCTCGTCAAGAACGGTCACATCCTCCCTAAACACAAGGCGATCTGCGAGAACGTACTGAAGTACAACAACCCATTCGGAGAGGAGAAATCCGTCATTGAGACTCTTGGTATCGAGCCCAAGCCCGCGAAGGTCGGATACTTCGCAGGATGTACCGCGACATACAGGAGCACCAAGACCTCCGCTGCCACCATCTCCATCCTCAAGAAGCTCAACGTGGACTTCACCACCGTGGACGAGATCTGCTGCGGATCCGTCATGCAGAGGATCGGATGGCCCGAGGAGGACATCGTCGGAATGATGAGGAAGAACGTCGACAACATCAAATCACTCGGAATCGAGACCCTCGTCCTCTCCTGCGCAGGATGTTACAGGATGTTCAAGAAGGAGTACCCCAAGCACCTGGGAGAGCTTCCCTTCAAGGTCCTCCACATCACCGAGTTCCTCGCAGAGCAGGAACTGAAACTCAGGCCCATGACCGGTGTCGCAACATACCACGACCCCTGTCACCTCGGAAGGCACTGCGGTGTCTACGATGCGCCCAGGGCGGTCATCGCCAAGATCCCCGAGCTCCAGTTCAAGGAGATGGAGTTCACCCGTAACCTCAGCCACTGCTGTGGAGGCGGCGGAGGTGTAAGGTCTGCATTCCCCGAGGAATCCGGAAGGATCGCCCGCACCAGGGTCGACGAGGCGGAGTTCGCAGACTACATCATCACCACCTGTCCGTTCTGTGTCAACAACCTCATCCTCGGTCTTGGAGACCGTAAGGACAAGAAGGTTGTCGACCTCACCGAACTCGTGGATGAACTCCTCTGATGTTGGACATCGGAAAGAAACATATCGGAAGCCCGGCGGTGATGGGTATACTGAACATCACCCCGGATTCCTTCTCTGATGGGGGATCGCATCGGAACGTTACCGATGCGGTAGCCCATGCGATGAGGATGATCGATGACGGCGCAAGCATCATCGATATTGGTGCAGAATCCACCAGACCCGGTTTTCTACCAGTCTCCGAAAAGGAGGAGATGGACAGATTGTTGCCAGTCATCCGCGGGATCCGTGAGGTATCTGACATCACAATCTCCGTGGACACCAGAAAATCGGCTGTGGCCTATGAGGCGGTATCCGCAGGTGCGGACATTCTGAACGATGTGAACTCTTTCCGTGATGAAAGGATGTTCGAATGCGCTTCCGAATTCGATGTACCCATAATCCTGATGCATTGCCCTACGGATGTGGGGGTCGTGCACCAGAACGATATGGTCGGGGACCCGATGCCGCAGATAATTTCTTTCTTTGAAGAGAAGATCAGTATCGGCGAATCATACGGCATCAAAAGGAAGGATATGATCCTGGACCCGGGAGTTGGATTCGGAAAGACGATGGAACAGAATGTGAGGATCCTGGACGAATTGGGATCCCTGAAGATCGGCAATCCCTTATTGATCGCAGTGTCCAGGAAGAGAGTGTTGTCCTACCTGTACCCAGACACTGACCGTGACGAATCTACCATATTGGCTAACCTCGATGCGATATCCAAAGGTGCGGACATCGTCCGTGTCCACGATACGAAAAGGATGGTCGATGCGATCAAAGGATATAGGCATAAACAATGACCACCAACGCCAAGGCCACGGTGGAATAGAATGCGAAATCCTTGATACGAGTCCTCTTGGACTCCTTGGTGAATGAATCCTGACACTTTTCATCACAATACTGTTCACCAAAAGGGATCGGATCTCCGCAATGTACACAGTGTGAATGGTCGGGCAACTTCAGCGCCATACCACGGCTATGACCATGCGATTATTAGTCCTTAACGATATTATGCTCCATGGACACCGTATCCGCGGGTTTTGAGGACAAGGACAGATATGATCGCCAAAGGCGCATCACATGGGTGGACCAGGATGCGATACGTTCATCCAATGTCCTCGTCGCAGGTGCCGGAGCACTTGGGAACGAGGTCGTCAAGAACCTCGTACTTGCAGGATTCAAGAGGATCACCGTTGTGGACATGGATGATATCGTACTGTCCAATCTCAACAGATGCATGTTCTTCACCGACTCAGATGTGAAGAAGGGTATGAAATCCGAGATCGTAGCCGAACGTGCATCCCTTCTAGCCCCGGATGTAGAGATTGTGCCGATCGTTGGCAGGATACAGGACGTCGATATAGAGGGATTCGACATCGCATTGGGTTGTTTGGACAACATACTTGCAAGGATGGACCTTAACGCCACCACTTGCTATTATGGTATCCCATACATCGATGGAGCTACCGATGGCATGAGAGGGAAGGTCCACGTCATCCTCCCCGGAAGACCATGCCTACAATGCGTGTCCAACCGTACGCATGTGAAGACCATGGAAACCAGACACACATGCACGGGTAATTCATCATTCACACCACACCTCGCATCCGATGTGACCACCACTGCCATCGTGGCCGCCATGCAGGTCCGTGAAACCATGAAGATAATATCTGGACATCCGGAACTGTGCATAACGAACGTTACTTATTATGACGGAACGTTATGCGATATGTTCACTGTAGAGGCGGACATCGATCCGACCTGTCCGAACCATGGGAGGGAATCGTAATGACCATTAGGCTCACAATAAAGAATCTTGCCAACGGAACAAGTCTTAGGATGGAAGCGGAACCTGACGAGACCGTGAACGATCTTATCGTCAGTGCAGGAGAGTACTGGAATCTGGATGCGGGCGCATATGTCCTCAAGAAAGGCAAGAAACTGTTGTCCGGAAAAACTAAGGTTCCGGATGCAGGACTTCTGAACGATGATGTTCTTGAAATGATTCCAGATCCGGAAGGCGGTTGTCGATGGGGCTCCCACCACAAGTTCTGAAAAGACGTATCGCAACGGAATTGAGGGATTGCGGAAAGTACCTCGGTTCGGATTTTAAATTCGATTCCGAAAGAGCGGAATTCCCCATTCGTATAGATATGCACATGAGCAAGGTCGTAGGATACGAAGCTCCCGGAAAGGCCACTACCGAACACGAATTCTATATCATACTCACTGAAGAGTATGGTATGCAGAAACCAGAGGTCAGATGGAAATCCAAGATATTCCACCCTAACATCATGGACCCTGAGGACGGAGGATACGTCTGCACCAAGATGTTGGACACTTGGGACTTTGGAACACCGTTGCTCACGTTCCTCAGAGGCGTGGAGATCCTTGTCTCCAACCCCAACCCAATGAGCCCGTTCGGTACGGAATCGTGTATGGACGCAGCGAAGTACTTTTCGGACGATTCGCCCAAATTCGATGCAGAGATCCATTACGGTGGCACACAATGACTCGGATTGTAAGTGTGGATGAATATAAGCCAGAAGTGAAAAAGCGCTCCGTACGTGGAGTTCCGTTCTTCATCCGTGACGACCTCATAGACGTCATAACGGACCACGGTGATGAGGGTTTGTTGCGCGATTCCGAGATCATGGGACTCATCGTCGGAAAGGTCTACAAGGACGATGATGGCGAATATGCTATCGCGACAGGTGTGATATCATCCGAATTAGAAGCGGACGAGACCAGCGTAAGATTCGATCAATCAGATATGACCCAGCTCATCGATGAGATAGATGAGTTGAAGAATGGTGACCGTATAATCGGATGGTACCACTCACACCTGGGTTGCGGATGTTTCATGTCGGATACGGACATAAAGACCCAGAACGGATTGTTCGGGGGACACATCGGTTTTGCTATGGTGATAGACCCAGTACTACGTCAGTTGAAGGTATTCGATTCCACCATCGATGGGCCGCAACAGATACAGATGATCGTAATGGAATAATCAGACCCAGATCGCGTGTTTCTTACGCATGTCCGCTTCAGACTGTCCCAATTTCTTCATCAATTCGGGAATCAGGGAATCGAACATCAGGATGACAGAATCCTCGAAAAGTGTACCGAGAGGCAAGAGGTTACCATCAGTGGTCTTCGGAGTATGAAGCAATATCATAGAATTTGACGCATGAGCCAGCTTACTGAACTTGGATGCGGTTATACAGACGACATGAGAACCGATGCGCCTTGCGATGTTGGCAGTCTGTACGGCGGACATCGTTTCCCCGGTATTGGAGATCAATATGGTCAGATCGTCGGACCCAATGATCGGAGTGGTCATGTCACCGACGAAATGTACATCAAGACCCAGCTGCACCAATCTGACCGCGAAGTACTGCCCAACCAGCCCGGACCTTCCTGATCCATAGATGAATATGGTCTTCTTGGAAAGAATCAGCTCCACTAGATTACTGAGAGATGCTGGATCTATAGATTCGGCAGATTCGTGGATGCAACGGACCAACGCGTCCAGAGTGTCCTTATAGCGATTCTCCATCTCATTCCTCTACAGCTGCCTTCTTGGAGGCCCTGAGTGCCTTCGCGATCCTCTTATTGACCATCCTTTCGTAGATGATCCTCATGTACATCGCATCGTGCTCAAGGAGAGGTGAAGAGGAAATGATCGTTCCATCGGGACACATATCTGCAAGTGCATCACCGAGCTTCTCGAATACGAGGTCACCCTTCTTGATGGGGGTGAGCCTGAGTTCATTACCCTCTCCGTCATGCTCGACACCCGCGAAACGTGCATAGAACTTTCCATCACAATAGGGGAGGACCTGGTCGATTACATTGACATAATCAGCGGGCTCGACAAGACAACCGCAACCGCGAGAGTGATAGTGGGGGAAATCGAGAACGGGCACGACAGCATCACCGAAGAGATCACAGAGGTCGAGAACCTGATCGAGAGTTCCGTAGACATCCTGCTGTCCGGTGATCTCGATACCGATCTTGGGTTTGAGACCTGCTCCCTGCCACCAATCCACAAGATCCCCAAGGTTCTCCACGATATTATCATCGATTTCATCGGAAGAACATGTTCCATCATAGAGTCCGAGGCTGGTGACGACGACATCACCGTTTAGTTCGTTTACAATCTGGCCTGCATACCTGAGGTAATTCAGACAGACGGGGGTGAGATCGCTGTTGGTTCCGAGATCGATGTAGTTCGGAGTGTGAAGTGAAAGACTGACATCGAGCCTCTTAGCCAGATCGCCGAGCATACCAAGCTCTGCGAAATTGTCTACGATTCCGGTGTTGAGATAAACGAGCTCATCATCCTCTTCGATCGGCTCGTCTGGATCGGAGATGACACAGTCGTCCCTGATGATCTCAAGAACCAGACCATCCTGGATGGTCCTGATCGTCTGACCGATGGCGTCCTCCTCCGGATAGTCCTTGAAGGTGTTGACACGCACGAGCTGAACCTCCATAGCAGTGAGGCTCATGTTGTGGACGTCCTCAATCCCGTCCTTCAAAGTACGTCCTTTACAAGACAATGGTATACCAGCAGGTCCGAATCTGATCATAAGATACACTCCGTACATGACTCGTTAAGTGACACTATTATATGACGTTTGGCCATTACTTTTGACACTGTTCCTTATAATATACCTATAAAGGGTGGCATAGCTTTATCTACTAAATGCTCATTGCAACTTTTACCCAATGTCGGGAGAGTCAGAAATATGAAGGCAATTCGTAAGACAGACTTGGCCCTCATCGCCTTGATCAACGATCTCAAGGCAGCAGAGAGGGACACAGGAGCTGCAATCTGGCGAGACATTGCTGAGCGTCTTGAGAAGCCCAGGAGAAACTGGGCCGAGACTAACCTCAGCAAACTCGAGAGATACGCACAGGATGGAGACGTCATCGTCATTCCCGGAAAAGTGCTCGCAGCCGGAAGCATCGCAAAGAAGGTCACCGTTGCAGCATACAGCTTCTCTGAGGCAGCTGCAGAGGGAATCAAGGCAGCCGGAGGAAAGGCAGTCTCGATTAAGGACCTGATGGCCGAGAACCCCAAGGGTTCCAAGGTCAGGATCATGAGGTGATTCGGATGGTTACAGTTATTGATGGAAAGAACGCCGTTCTCGGAAGGCTCGGCACTGTCGTTGCACAGAAGATCATGGCTGGAGAGGATGTTGTTGTCCTCAACTGTGAGAGCATCATCGTCACCGGAGAGAAAGAGATGGTATTTGCAGACTACAAGGCCAGATTCGACCGTGGAGAGTGCAAATCCAGGAAGGGTCCATTCTACCCCCGCAGGGCAGACCTCCTCTTCAAGAGGTCCGTTAGGGGAATGATTCCTTGGACCACCACCTCCGGAAGGAATGCATTCAGGAGACTCCACGCATACGTCGGAACCCCCAAGCAGTTCACTGAGGGATTCGACATCACTGTCGAGGAGCAGGCAATGAAGAAGATCACTGGCAAGTACACAACCCTGGGCGCAGTCGCAAAGTTCCTGGGTTCTAAGATTTGGTGATTTCCATGGAGTGCGTAAACACAAGCGGTAAGAGGAAGGCTGCAATCGCAAGGGCAGTCGTCAAAGAGGGTACCGGAAAGGTCACTATCAACAAGATCCCCGTCGAGATCTACACCCCCGAGCTTGCAAAGCTCAAGATCATGGAGCCTCTGGAGCTCGCATCTGACAAGGCCGGAAAGGTCGACATCTCCGTCAACGTCAACGGTGGAGGAGTCATGGGTCAGGCAGCAGCTATCAGGACTGCAATCGCCCGCGGACTTGTAGAGTTCTACAAGGACGAGGAGCTCGAGCGCATGTTCAGGGCCTACGACAGGACTCTCATCATCAACGATGACCGCAGGAAGCTCCCCAAGAACCCTCTTGGACCTGGAGCTCGCGCCAAGAAGCAGAAGTCCTACAGGTGAGGTGAACTAAATGATCATACCTGTCAGATGTTTCACATGTGGAAAGGTTGTCGGATCGGCATACCCTGAATACAAGAAACGTGTCGATATGGGAGAAGATCCCCAGAAAGTGCTCGACGACCTCGGTCTCGAGAGATACTGCTGTCGCAGGATGATTGTTTCCCACGCAAACCTCATCGAGGACATTTCGCCCCTCGGATGATCAAGATGGGCGTATGCCCATCACTAAACTATTTATCCTAAAAACATATTCGCCAACTTAAGGGCCCTTGGGGTAGCTTGGTATCCTTCATGCTTGGGGTGCATGTGACTCCAGTTCAAATCTGGGGGGGCCCACCACTATTCTTCAACTCACTGAGTTTCTAGAACACTCTATTCAAAATCGTGTTAGACTTACTCATCATCGATAGCGAATCTTGCGGATTTCCTTACCAGTTCCGACGGGTCCTCCAACAAGGATTGTAATTTTGATATGGCGTCCGGATCTGTCAGATGGAGACGGTGCTGATACCTTCCAACCGCCCAGGCAGCAGATGAACGTACTGTGGACACAGAGGAATCCAAGAGCGATTTAAGCACGCTCAGAGCCTCATAGGACCCGATACCTACTCCAGCCAACTCACCCAAACCCCAGGCCACGTTCTCCACCACATCATCGTTAGAGACGTCGTACATGGACATCAGGATGGTGTACACCCTCATGTCCTGAGATTTGTTCTGAGCCATCTTCGCGAGACACCAAGAGACCTTCTCCAACTCCTCCAGAGAACCCGTGAAGGATATCTGAAAGAGATCGTCCAACGATTCCGTACGGTCCTTCTTCTGCCTCAAATCCGACTCGAGCTCAGCGAGCCAATCCATGATATCATCGGTCATTTCTTCCCCGGGACGATGGGCTTCTCCTTGAAGAACTCACATGTGGGATAGTCGCGTTCCTTGACGCACATCTCATAATCAGGGATCTTGAGAACATCCAATCTGATACGCTTGGATTTACAACTGGCGCAACGACCGTCCGCGGCATGCCACAAGCATTGTACTCTTTCCTCAGTCATTCAATACCTCCTCGAAACATATCTCGTCCTTCTTGATCTCCAATGCCCTGTTCTTGGACATCATGCCCATCTCGAGCCATGCGGCATCCAATATCGCTATCGGAGCCAAACAGGTCAGGGTTAGCGGTTCCTGCACCTTTGGATCGAAGACCCTACTGCCTTCCCTATCGGTGACATCGGCCATGGAGATCACGGGCCCGATGTTCTCCCCATACAATGCAACATGTTCACAGTCGGAATCCACAATAAGATCCAAGTCCCCGTCATCACGCATCTTGACAGTGACCCTATGTGTCTTATCACAAAATCTGGCTTTCACGACCACTGTTGCCATAAACAGACATCTCAGTACAGACTAGATATAGATTGTCGGGGACAAGAGGTTTTACGCTAGGATGAATATTACGGAATATGGCAATTAACTTCGACGATTACGAGTGTCAATTCTGCGGAAAGACCTCCACCAACTTTGTCTTCGCTGCATTCGTCTGTGACGATCCCGAATGCATCGAGAAGGCGAGAATTGAGAGGGGCGGACCCGGTGGACACATGAAGAGAAAGGCCGAGGGCGGACCGATCATCCCCGTCGACCTTGAGGACGAGATCTGAAACATAACGGGGCTTCGCCCCACTTTCACACTTTCGTATCATGGATGTGAAGGAACTTCTGAAACTGTCCCCGGCGGAACTCACGGATATGGGCATATGCCCCACATGTTTCAATCGTGAGAACAACGGTGCTCTTTTTGGTGATGACTCAGACAAGGTATTCTACAAGGATGAGGACATCGAATGCTTCTTCGTTGGGAACCCCAGGGCTGAAGGTCACGCATGCATATCATCGGTCGAACACTATCACGATATGAGCGAAGCCCCGGACAGCCTCAACGAGAAGATGATACGTTTTGCGAAGAGATTGATGAATATCATCCGTGATACCTATGGTTGCGAACGCGTCTACATGTGCACCATGTGCGACGGCCCCAACAACCACTACCACATCCAACTGATCCCTCGCTACAGCTATGAGAAACGCGGTAGCGGGAACTTCGTCAAACCTCGTGGACAATACGTATATGATGAACGGAAGTTCCAATCGGTAAAGTATCTCATCGGTGAACATAGCACCTCCGAGTGAAGGATAAGAAAAGCCCCCTTTCGGGGGCGAATTGTTTCTCAGTGCCTGAAGACACGGCAGCCGGTGAAGACCATCGCGATGTTATGCTCATTGGCAGCATCGATGACCTCCTGATCCCTGATGGATCCTCCGGGCTGGATGATTGCGGTGACACCTGCCTTTGCGGCCTCGTCGACTCCGTCCCTGAAGGGGAAGAACGCATCGGATGCCATGACACAGCCCTGAGTAGGTTCGTTGGCCTTCATGGTCGCGATCTTCGCAGAATCGACACGGCTCATCTGTCCTGCACCGATACCGACTGCGCGCTCGCCCTTGACGTAGACGACACAGTTGGAAGTAACGTGCTTTGCAAGCTTCCATGCGAAGAGCATTGCATCGATCTCTTCCTCGGTGGGTGCCCTCTTGGTGATGACCTGGAGCTTGTTCCTGTCGACGACGACATCCTCATCGGTCTGTACGAGAAGTCCTCCCTGGACCTTCTTCATCTTGTACTCCCTGACACGCTCGGAGGGTCCGATGGGACATCCGGTCTTCATGAGACGGATGTTCTTCTTCTTGGTCATGATCTCGACGGCCTCGGGGGTGAAGTCGGGTGCGACGACGACCTCGACGAAGTGCTGTGCGACCTCGTTGGCGACGTCCGCCTCACAGACACGGTTGAGACAGATGACACAACCGAATGCGGAGAGGGGGTCGACGTTGTAAGCGGTAACGAATGCCTCGTGGATGGTGTCCGCACTTGCCAATCCGCAAGGGTTGGTGTGCTTCATGACGACAGCGGTGGGCTTCTCGAAGTCCATACAGATGTCGAGTGCCTTGTCCATGTCGAGGATGTTGTTGTAGGAGAGCTCCTTACCATGAAGCTGCTGCATCTTGGCGACGGTGGGGCCCTTGGTGAAAGGATCTGCATAGAATGCGGCCTTCTGGTTGGGATTCTCTCCGTACCTGAGATCCATAACCTTCTCGGTAGGAACAGGGAAGGATGCGGGGAATCCGCCTTCACAGAACCTTCCGTTCATCTGGAGTGCAATCATGTTGTCGTAATTGGCAGTCGCGACGAATGCCTCTGCCATGAGCCTTGCGAGAAGCGGCTCCTGAAGACCACCGTCACGCATCTGTTCGAGAACAGGTGCGTACTGCTCGGGTGCGGTGATGACTGCGACGGACCTGTAGTTCTTGGCGGCTGCACGAATCATGCTGGGGCCACCGATATCGATGTTCTCGACGATGTTCTCAAGATCGTTCTCGTCCTTGAGTACGGTCTGCTTGAAGGGATAGAGGTTGACTACGACCATGTCGATGGGTCCGATTCCTTTCTCCGCAATGGCACTCATGTGCTCAGGGAGATCCCTCCTTGCGAGAAGTCCACCGTGGATCATGGGGTGGAGGGTCTTGACACGACCGTCCAACATCTCGGGGAATCCAGTAACATCCGAGACCTCGATGACGGGAACATCATTCTCTTTCAGAAGTTTGTAGGTTCCGCCGGTGGAGATGATCTCGACACCGAGTGCGGTCAAATCTTTAGCAAAATCTACGATACCGGTCTTATCAGACACACTGATGAGGGCTCTCTTTACTGTAACTGCCATGGACTATCCCACTACACACCTTGAGAGGTGTGCATCTTTGGATGGAGATACCTAACTTAAATGTACCCCCTAAAATGGGGAAGAATGTACATATGTGGCTATTGCCGAAGGAATGGAAATGGGTCGGAATTCTCCGACCATTCACCTTGTTGCACTGAGTCCGATCTGCGAGGAGGACATCCAGAAGACCTCCACATCGTGGAATCCTGCCTCTTCGAGGAGCCTGATATGCTCATCGACGGAACGTGGTTTGTATTCGACACCATATCTGTCAAGGAACATCTCCGCATCCGCCTCGTTGCGTCCGTTGGCGAGAAGGAAGTCTCTCAATCTGGCTCTCTGGATCTTACGTCCGTATTCGGTCCTCGCACCGACATTCTCGGTGGTGATCAGGATTCCTCCGGGACGAAGGACCCTGTAACACTCGGACAGAACATCAGCGTGACCCGCGTCATCATAGTAGTGGTTGGACTGGATACAGGTGACGACATCCGCGCTGGAATCCATAATACCCATGTTGTCCGAACTGCCCCAGACGTATCTCATATTGGCGTCACCGAGCTTGAACTTAGCAAGTGCCAGCATATCCTTGGAAAGATCCAAGAGGACATACTTGGTATCGGGGAAAACCTCCCTGGCGACCATGACCATGTTTCCGGTACCGGCCCCTACATCGACCCAATCCCTCACATCCACATCGGAGTGTGAGACGACATCGAGACATTCATCGATCAACTGTCTGTATTTCGGAATGGTACAATCGATTATCTGGTCATATTCTTCGGGCGACGGCTGGGTCATAGAACAATAATGTTTCGATAGAATATAGGGTTGTTGCTCAATCGATGTCTGACAATGAAAAAACCACCGTTGAATGAGAGAAAAAGATGGAGAAAAATAGACCTAGCGGATGACTGCCATCATTGAATTGAAATAGTAGCAGACAATCATCCAATTAAGCCGAGATAGCCAAGCCCGGTATGGCGGCGGTCTCGAAAACCGCTGGGCCTTGCCCTCGGGAGTTCGAATCTCTCTCTCGGCGCCATTCTCATTTCATCGAATGACGGCCGAGAGGCTGTTCGAATCATCCCTTCTTCTTGATTGGCTGTCTCTTCAACCTTCTTCCAGGAAGGGGCTTGTCGACCTTCTCCTTGTAATCGACCTTTGTGCGCTTTCCACTGTTTCCTATGGTACTCCTTGCGGATGTGTCCAGGTGCTTCTGTGATATTCCGATCTCATTGAGTTCCTGACGAACGGCCTTCGCCTTCTCAGGATTCTTCATGTTCAGGAGAATGAGGTAGGAACGTGCAGCGGACATCAGGAACATCTCGTTGACGTCCCCACGGTACGCGAGATCGAGAAGCAGGTCATATGCACTACCGATATCGGAGACGAGTGCCTCATAGTCCTCTGGGTCGATGACCATGGATCTGAACATGTATGCCTGTGCCAGAGATTCCTTGAGACGCTTGTCCTTCGCAGGAGATGCGACGAAGGTATCGATGATCTTGGTCATGATCTCGGAGAAATTGTCTGGAAGCGGGCGCTTCATGTTCTGTTGGTAACGGATGGTGCTCATCACAGCGTAGGCTTCCGCCTCGGCACGGTTGTACTTCCTCGCGATGTTCTCGGCCTCTTTGAGAAGATCCTCAGCCATGTTGTCATCACCGCCTCTAGATAGCTTCTCCGCATAGTACCCCATGGCATCGACGAGTTCAACGACCCTATACTCGGGAGCATCTGGGTCTTGGTCGAGAAGTCTCTTCCTCTCTTCGATCGACTTGATGAGGTAATCTTCCTCGGCAACGGAATCCATCCTCTTTCCGCTGATACCACGGAGCGCGTCGTATGCGATGACGCGAATGTAGGGGTCGGGATACTCCTTGGTATCTCCATCACCGATGATTTCCAATGCATCCTTGAGATGAGTCTCAGCAGCTGCATTGTCCTTCTTGGTCCAAAGAAGACCGCGCTTCACCTTGAGAGATGCGACACTGACATTCTTGATTCCGTCCATATCGATGAGCGCACTGTCATAGATCCTCTGTGCCAGATCATAATCGGAACGAGCCGATGCGAATGCTGCACAAAGGGAAGCCTGATCACAATATTCCTCTACGACCTCCTCTCCACCTTCGAAGAGAATACCGATGGATTTGAGAGATTCGGATGCAAGGTTCTCTGCGAGACCTTCCCTTCCGGTATTGTTGTATGCTGTAGCGAGATCGTTGTTGGCTGCAATGATGGCAAGACTCTTCTGGATACCCTCCGGTTTGGAAACTTTGGCAGCCTCGACCTTTGCTAGTGCTGCACGTACGTCGGGTTCCACCTCATAGTATTGTCCATTGTTCTCTGAAACGGTTACCATGTCCCCATTCGACTTGAAACTGAGAATGATCTTGGTCTTTCCGCATTTGTCACAGACGATGGTTGCCCCATTCTCGAATTCTATGGATGCATCACCGCCACAGACAGGACAGTCGTACACAGTGCTTGCGTAGTCTGGCTCTCTCTCGCTCATCGACAACGGATGTCGTTTGTGCCATATATAAATGACCCAGACTTGAGAAAAATGAAGTTTGTGGGAAGAGGTTTATTTGGATCCGGTAACAGTGTCAGTAATCTTGTCAAGAATGGATTTCTTCTTTCCTTTCTTGCCAGTGGAAGCGGAACCATCCAACTTCATTAGGAGTTCGCGCTCCTCATCGGATACCTTCTTGGGGACCTCGATCCTCACACGGACGAACATATCTCCGCGTGATGTGGATGAGGAGCTCCTTGGAAGACCCTCCCCTGGAATCCTGAGTACGGAACCTACCTGAGTTCCGGACGGGATGTTGAGTTCCACACTCTTTCCACCAAGCGTCTTCACGACAGCGGTGCCACCGAGTACGAGCTTGGGGTATGTGGTAGTCACACCGGTCCAGAGGTTGATTCCGTCGCGCTCGAACACATCGTTGGGACGTACATGGATCGCAACGATGAGATCCCCTGGCGGACCACCGTTCTGTCCCGCATCACCTGCACCAGGAATCCTCATACGAGAACCGTCGGAGATTCCTTTAGGAATCTTGACCTTGATCTTCGACTTCTTCTGTACCGCACCGTTTCCACGACAGTGGGGGCACTTCTCGTCATAGGTCTTTCCCCTACCGTTACAAGAAGGACACTCAGCGACCTGGACCATCTGTCCGAAGGGGGAGTTGCGGACCATCTGTACCTGTCCGCGACCTCCACACTTCTGACACTGTTTGACGTTGCCGTCGCGGCCACCGGTTCCGTGACAAGGTTCGCATGTCACGGAATGGGGGACTTCGAGTTCAAGCTCCTTGCCGTTGAGAACATCCACCAGTTCCACTTCGACGTTGTACATGATGGAATCTCCCTGGGAGGGGCCTCCGCGGGACTGATTCCTTCCTCCTCCGCCGAAGAACATGTCGAAGAGTCCTCCGCCGAAGAGGTCACTGATGTCCTCGAAGTGCGTGAAGTCGTTCATGCTGAACCCACCGGAACCGAACTGTCCGTTGAGTCCCTCGTGACCGTACTGGTCATACATCCTGCGCTTATCGGCATCCGAAAGGACCTCGTAAGCCTCGGAGATCTCCTTGAACTTCTCCTCTGCGACGTCCTTAGGGTCCTTCGAAACATCGGGGTGATGTTCACGGGCAAGTTTGCGGTATGCGCGTTTGATCGCATCCGCATCTGCGTCCTTGGAGACGCCCAGCACTTCGTAGTAGTCTCTAGGCATGATTACTCGTCATCCACGATCTTGTAGTCGGCATCTACGAAGTCGCCGTCGTTTGCCTTGGACTCCTGGCTCTTCTGACCGGTTCCGCAGCCGGATCCGCAATCGCAACCGCCCTGGGCCTGCTGGTCCTTCGCGGCTTGCTCGTAGATCTTCTGAGAGATGGGCTCCATTGCCTTGTAGAGGGCGTCCATCTTCTGCTTGACCTGCTCGACATCCTTGGTTGCCTGTGCAGCCTCGAGATCGGAGATCGCTGCCTCGATGGAAGCCCTCTCCTCGTTGCTGACCTTCTCACCGAGTTCGTCAAGGGACTTCCTGACGGTGTAGATGGTGGACTCGGCCTGGTTGAGGACCTCGATCTCCTCACGCTTCTTCTTGTCGGCCTCAGCGAACTGCTCTGCCTGCTTGACCATGTTGTCGATCTCCTCCTTGCTGAGCTTATTGGAGGATGCGATGGTGATCTTCTGCTCCTTTCCGGTTCCCTTGTCCTTTGCGGTGACGTTGATGATACCGTTCGCATCGATGTCGAATGTGACCTCGATCTGAGGCACTCCACGACGTGCGGGAGGAATACCATCAAGGGAGAATCTTCCCAAGGAGGTGTTGTCTGCTGCCATCTCCCTCTCTCCCTGAACGACGTGGATCTCGACAGAGGGCTGGTTGTCCACTGCGGTGGAGAACACCTGGGACTTCCTGGTGGGGATGGTAGTGTTCCTGTCGATGAGCTTGGTTGCGATTCCACCGAGGGTCTCGATACCAAGGGACAGAGGAGTGACATCCAACAGAAGGACGTCCTTGACATCTCCGGAGAGGACGGCTCCCTGGATTGCTGCACCCATGGAAACGCACTCCATGGGGTCGATTCCGCGCTGGATCTTGGGTCCGACGATGTTCTCGACGAAGTTCTGGACGATGGGCATCCTGGTGGGTCCACCGACCATGATGATCTTGTCGATGTTGTCGTTGGAGAGTCCTGCATCGTTCATTGCCTGGACGATGGAGGTCCTGCAGCGGGAGACGATGGGCTCGACGAGCTCCTCGAGCTTTGCGCGGGTGAGGGTCTTCATCAGGTGCTTGGGACCGGTTGCGTCGGAGGTGATGTAGGGCAGGTTGATCTCGGTCTGCATGGTGGTGGAGAGCTCGATCTTTGCCTTCTCACATGCCTCTCTGACCCTCCAGAACGCCATGTTGTCCTGTGCGAGGTCGATTCCGGTCTCCTTCTTGAACTCGGAGATGATGTAGTTGGTGAGTGCCTCATCCATATCGGATCCACCGAGCTTGGTGTCTCCGGAAGTGGAGAGAACCTCGAAGACTCCGTCGCTGAAGTCCATGATGGTGACATCGAGGGTTCCTCCTCCGAGATCGAAGACGAGGATCTTCTGGGAGACGTTACCCTTGTCGATACCGTATGCGAGTGCTGCCGCGGTAGGCTCGTTGATGATACGAACGACCTCGAGACCTGCGATTGCACCAGCATCCTTGGTTGCCTGCCTCTGGTTGTCGTCGAAGTATGCGGGAACGGTAATGACTGCCTTATCGATGGTCTCTCCACCGAGGTAGCTCTCTGCGTCCCTCTTGATCTTCTGAAGGATGAATGCGGAGATCTGCTGAGGAGTGTACTCCTTTCCGAGTGCGGATACCTTCTCAGAGGTTCCCATCTTCCTCTTCACGTTCTTGATGGTTCCGTTAGGGTTGGTGACTGCCTGCCTCCTAGCGGGCTCTCCTACGAGAAGCTGACCATCCTGTGTGAATGCGACATATGACGGGAAGGACTTTCCGCCAATGCTGGTTCCCTCTTCGCTGGGGACCATGGTCGCCTTTCCGCCTTCCATAACGGATGCTGCGGAATTGCTTGTACCCAAATCGATTCCAATGATTCTAGACATTCTTACTCACCTACTCCTGTGTTAGTGTTTTCTTTCTTCTTGGTGACCTTCACCTTGGTGTACCTGAGGACACGGTTACCGATGCAGTATCCTTTCTGGAACACCTCTGCGACATCGCCCTCAGTCTCTGCCTCGACGGTGCAGAGCGCTTCGTGATAGTTAGGGTCGAATTTTCCGGATGCGTCGATCTCCTTGAGACCCTTGGATTCAAGGACCTTCATCAGGTTCTTCCTGATTCCGTTGACACCGATGGCGATATCGGATTCGGGATCCGCATGCTCGAGTGCTCTGTCGAAATCATCGACGATGGAGAGAAGGTCGCCCATGAGGTCCGCAGTTGCGAACGTCCTGTATTCCTCCTTCTCCTTCTGTGCCCTCTTGCGGAAGTTGTCGAAATCCGCCTGAACCCTTCTAGCCATGTCGAGATACTCCTCGGCCTTGGCGTTGGCCTCTGCCAAAGGATCCACCTGGACTTCCTCCACGACCTCTTCGGTCTTGGGGACATCTTCCTTTTTTCTAGACTTATCAGTCATCCGAATCGCCTTCTGTCAAATTTTGTATAAATTGAAAGGGGGTTTTACCCCCCGTTTAGTTGTTGTTTTACTCTTCTGCCACACCGGGCATGGGGGTTCCGCCAGGAGGTCCAGCGGGCATGGGCATACCGCGTGCTGCGATGACGTCGTCGATCCTGAGGATCATGACTGCTGCGTCAGTTGCGGAGTTGATTGCCTGCTTTCCGATCCTGTAGGGCTCAACGACCTTGAGGCCGAACATGTCCTCGACCTTTCCGGTGAAGGGGTTGAGTCCTGCGAACTTGTTCTTTCCAGCCTTGTGCTGCTTCCTCATCTCGATGAGAACATCGATGGGGTCGAGACCTGCGTTCTCTGCGAGAGTGGTGGGGATGGACTCCATTGCGGATGCGAAAGCGTCGATTGCGATCTGCTCTCTGCCTCCGACGGATGCGGAGTAGTCCCTGAGCTGCATTGCGATCTCGACAGCAGTGGATCCACCGCCGGTGACGATCTTTCCGTCCTCGATTGCGACGCGGACGACGGACCATGCATCGATGAGAGATCTCTCGATCTCGTCGAGGACGTGACCGGTTCCTCCCCTGATCAGGAGAGAGACGGACTTTGCTGCCTTGAGGTTGGTGACGAAGGTCATGTCGTTACCCTGAACCTTCTTGACCTCGATGAGTCCTGCAGTTCCAAGGTCCTCTGCCTCGAGCTCTGCGATCTTGTTGATGATGTTTCCACCGGTGGATGCTGCGAGCTTCTCCATGTCGGACTTCTTGACACGGCGTGCTGCGTAGATTCCCTCCTTTGCGAGGAAGTGCTGTGCGAGGTCGTCGATTCCCTTCTGGCAGAAGACAACGTTTGCTCCGGTCTTCTTGACGTTCTCGACCATCTTCCTCAGCATATTCTCTTCCTCCTCGAGGAATGCGTTGAGCTGGGTGGGGTCGTTGATCTCGATCTTTGCATCGATCTCGGTCTTCTTGATCTCGAAGGGTGCGTCAATCAGTGCGATCTTTGCGTCCTTGATGACCTTGGGCATTGCGCTGTGGACGGGTTCCTTGTCGATGATGAGTCCCTTGACGAGCTCGGTCTCATCCATGGATGCTCCGGTCTTCTTGACGGTCTGGATGTTGTTGAGGTCGACGGTGTACTTTCCGTTCTCCTCCTTTGCAACGGTCTTGACTGCGTCGACGACGAGTCTGCTGAAGAACTCCTTGGAGTTGTTGATCTGCTTGGAGTTCATTGCGGTTCCTGCGATGTCCATGAGGAGTGCGTCGTTGTCGATGGAGACGGGCTCTGCGATGTCCTCGAGGATCTGCTGTGCCTTTGCGTTTGCAAGCCTGTATCCACTTGCGATGACAGTGGGGTGAACGTTGGAGTCGACCATGTCGAGGGACTTCTTGAGGAGCTCGCCTGCGAGGATGACGGAGGTGGTGGTTCCGTCTCCGACCTCGGTGTCCTGAGTCTTGGCGACCTCGACGAGCATCTTTGCTGCGGGGTGCTGGACATCGATCTCCTTGAGGATGGTGACACCGTCGTTGGTGATGATGACGTCTCCCATGGAGTCGACGAGCATCTTGTCCATTCCTCTGGGTCCAAGGCTGCTCCTGACTGCGTCGGAGATTGTCCTTGCTGCTGAAATGTTGTTGAACTGAGCGTCCTTTCCTTTGTCCCTCTTGGTTCCTTCCTTGAGGATCACTATAGGTGCGTTACCCATTCCCATTTTAAATTCCTCCAAGTATAGTTTGGATTATACTAATTGCCTTGAAGTTAGTACTTCTATATAACGATTACTACAAAACCGCCTTATCCACTTTATAGTCGCGTTGCATAATAGAGAAGCGTGAGCACGACGGAAATTGCATGCGAACTCCCGCACGGGCTGATGTTGACCAGGGCCCAGGAAGAGGACATGGAGTACATCATCTCTTGCACCAGACACAGCGTTGAACAATCCGTCAATGGGATCGAAAGGGGTCTGTCCGATCTTTGGATGGACACGATACTCAACATAGCCAACTCATCGATTCTTGAAGGAAGGATGTGTGATGAGACGTTCGTCCTCAAGATGGAGGACGGTAGATACGCTGGATCATTGTGGTTGGGCATATCCGCCGACCAATTCACCTGTGAGGAGACGGGATACATCCTGGGGATATTCGTCGAACCCGAACTGAGGAGGAAGGGAATCGGGTCCGCCCTGCTTCGCTATGCTGAATCGTGGTGTCGTGAGAAGGGACTCCTCAGCCTGACCCTCAACGTAGGCTGGCACAATGATAGTGCCAGATCATTCTATGAGGCTCATGGGTACGTTGTGCGCAGCGAGGTACGCAAGAAGGAGCTTCACCCAGCCTTATAAACTGGAAGGGCTTAGAAGGTTCGATGAAGGATGTGTTGAGGAAGGACTCCAGAAACGTTCTTGTAGGCATCGTAGTGGGTTTCGCTTCCGTACTACCGGGTGTCAGCGGCGGATTGATCGCGATCCTGTGCGGCGTCTATGAAAGATTGATAGAGGATCTGAGTGACCTCCGCCATAGGCTGTTCTCCGATTTCAGATTCCTGTTCACCCTTGGTGCGGGCCTTGCGGTAGGGATGTTGGCCTGTACGGTCGTTCTTGACTATACACTGAATGCGTTCAAGGCCATATGCATAGCATTCTTCTTCGGACTCATACTTGCACAAGTGCCAGAGATATATTCGTTGAGTGGACATGTAAAAGGGGACAGGATCGGAGCGCTACAGATCCTGCCGTTCCTGCTGGGTCTTGGTGTCATAGTCGCCCTGATGTTCGTCGATACATCCAATGGAGGCGTACAACCCGACGAACACACGATAGGCAACATGGTGATGTTCTGCATCTGTGGAATCCTCCTTGCGATATCCAAAATCGTCCCGGGAATCAGCGGCGCATCTCTATTGATCGCACTGGGTCTGTTCGATGTCACCATCAGTTCCATAGCACATCTGGACTTCTACTTCATCATCCCGCTCGGCATCGGTCTTGTGATCGGAATACTCGGATTCGCAAAGATCATGGATTATTGCCTGAAGAACCACAGATCACAGACATACTTCGTCGTGATGGGTCTGACAGTGGGTTCCCTCCTGATTATCGTCCAAGAACTCGTCATGATGGATCCAAACATAGGAGATATCGTATCCGCTGTCGTCGCAGCCATAGCAGGCATAGCAGTCAGTTACGGATTCAACATCTATGGGAAAAAGATGGGATGCTGATCGTACTCAACGCACGAACAGCATCTCACGGTATTTCGGCAAAGGCCATGCCTGATCGTCCACGATGAGCTCCAATGCATCACTGGACTCCCTTATGGACTCGAGATAGGGCACGACCTCGTCATGGAATGCGATCGCACGCTCACGGGGCTCGTACTCGGAGATCCTGTCGCAGATCGCGATGAGTTCCTTGGACTCGCCCTTAATCTTGGAAATGAGGTCCGCGAGCTCCATGATATACTCTATCTGTGCGGTGGTGGCCTTCTTGAAATCGGCCTCGCCGAGAATCTCCTTCATCTTGGATACGCCGAATGCAAGCTTGGACTGGTAGTCCATGGCCACGGGCAGGATGTGGTTTCCTGCCAGGTCAGCGAGGGTACGTGCCTCGATGTCGAGCTTCATGCAATATGATTCCCAATAGATCTCCGCCCTTGCCTCCAATTCGGAAGCGGACATGACCTTGGTGACGCTGAACATCTCCTTTGTGGCATCGGTGAGATACTCATCGAAGATCTTAGGAGGCGATGTCTCACAGTCGAGTCCGCGAGCCTCCGCTTCACACTTCCACTCATCGGAGTAACCGTTTCCGTCGAAGCATACACACTTACAATCGGTGTAGAATTCCTTGATCACGGCAAGGATCGCGCTTTCAGTGTCCTTTCCCTCGGAAACATAGGCGTCGACGCGTGATTTGAACTCCATCAACTGCTCTGCCATGGCAGAGTTCAATGCAATCATCGGGAGTGCACAGTTGGCGGATGAACCGGTCGCACGGAACTCGAACCTGTTTCCGGTGAATGCGAATGGGGACGTCCTGTTCCTGTCGGTGTTGTCGAACATGAGTTCAGGAATCTGTGGGATGCCGACCCTACGACCGCGCTTTGAAGGCATCTTGGCGATCTCTCCGCTTCCTATCTCGTCGAGCGCATCAGCGATCTGATCGCCGATGTAGGAGGAGATGATTGCGGGAGGCGCCTCGTTGGCTCCGAGCCTGTGCTCGTTGCTGGCACTCATCACGGATGCCTTCAGGACACCGCCATGCTTGTAGACGGCACGGAGTGTGGAAACGACGAAGGCATAGAATCTGAGGTTCTCCTCATCGGTCTTTCCGGGAGAGAACACGTTGACACCGGTATCGGTACCGATGGACCAGTTGCAGTGCTTTCCGGATCCGTTCACACCCTTGAACGGCTTCTCGTGGAACAGTACCTTAAACCCATGTTTCTTGGCGATCCTCTTCATGAGGGCCATGACCATCAGGTTGTGATCGACGGCCAGGTTCATCTCCTCATAGACAGGGGCAAGCTCGAACTGGTTGGGCGCGACCTCGTTGTGCCTCGTCTTGACCG